>CALGYY010000046.1 GCA_937934705.1 uncultured Bacteroidota bacterium | reverse complement strand
CCGGGGCCCAGGGTCCTACCGGGCCCACCGGAATTACGGGTCCCACCGGAACAGGGCTGACCGGGGCCCAGGGTCCCACCGGACCCACAGGAATCACTGGTCCGACAGGAGTCGGTCTTACAGGAGCTCAGGGACCAACAGGGGTTACGGGCCCCACGGGACCTGTGAATCTTTCCGGGACACAGGATTATTTAACACGCTGGACGACCAGCACCACGCTGGGCACCGGTGTGAGCCGCGACGATGGAAGTACCGTGGGGATATACACAGCGCCCTATCCTTTGTACCGCCTGAATGTGGATGGCAATGACCTGATTGGTGTATATGCTGTGAATAATCCCTCAGTTGCCGGAGTTCCAAGCATCATGGGTTATAATATGTCGGGCATCAGCGGAACCGCAAATACAGCTAACGGGTCAGTGAATTCGGTTTACGGAATTGCCTATAACGGTTATGCATATCATTACGGAATCTTTGGTACCCGCTGGGATGACGCCTATGGCCCTTCTGCCGGAATCATGGGCACGGTAAGCCATAATGACGGGATGAAACCCTGGGGCGCTCTGGGTTATCAGGATGCGATGCTGAGAGAATTCGGCGGATATTTCCAGGGACCGGTTGCCATTAAAGCCGGAAACTATTACACTTCCTTTTCAACGACTGCGCAGAGTGCCAATATTGAATACACTCTGCCTGACACACAGGGAGCGGCAAACACTTTTCTACGAAATGATGGAAGCGGCGTATTGACCTGGCAATTTGCCAGTGGGACGCCCGGCCCCACAGGTCCGACGGGCGTCACGGGTCCGACCGGTGTCGGACTGACCGGAGCACAGGGACCAACGGGGCCCACGGGTATCACAGGACCTACCGGTGTCGGATTGACGGGGGCGCAGGGACCGACCGGACCCACTGGTGTTGGTTTAACCGGCGCACAGGGACCGACAGGTCCCACAGGCATAACTGGTCCCACGGGGGTAGGCTTAACCGGGGCCCAGGGACCGACCGGACCTACAGGCATCACGGGACCCACAGGAATTGGTTTAGCCGGAGCCCAGGGGCCAACGGGTCCTACGGGTATCACCGGACAAACCGGCGCGACCGGGCCAACAGGTCCGTCAGGATCATTGGATGCCTGGTCGAGACTGGGAAATGCGGGGACCGTTGACGGTACAAATTTTATCGGAACAACGGATAATGTACCATTTAGTATAAGGACGAATAACATCCGTTCCGGATACATTCAGCCATCTACACTTTGTACTTATCTGGGTTATATGGCCGGGAATACATCGGGAGGTTCGTTCAATACTGCCATTGGTGCTTATGCCTTAAGTACCAATGTTGCCAACTCGGGCTCAACCGCCATCGGTTATGGCGCCCTTTATTATGCCGATGATAATGTCGGTGGCGGAATGACCTATAATACTGCCATTGGAATGAGTGCCATGAGAGGAAGTACTACACCATCGAACAACAGCGGCAAACAAAACATTGCTATCGGCTACCAGAGTCTGTATTCTTTCACAACGGCAAACTCAAACTTCTCGGCCGGCTACCGGTCATTGTATTACAATACATCAGGCAGTTATAATGTTTCAATTGGAGATATGAATATGTTTGCTAATCAGACCGGAAATGAGAATGTCGCGGTTGGCACCTCGGCCTTGTACACCAATGTTGCGAACACAAGAAGCACAGCGGTTGGCACCCGGGCGATGTATAATGCAGACAACAGCGGCACTGCGCAGCAAACATACAACACCGCAGTGGGACATGAAGCACTGAAAGGAAGCACAACTGCCGCCAACAATACCGGAAAACACAACACGGCTGTCGGCGATGCAAGTCTTGCCGCCAACAGCAGCGGTGCATACAACTCAGTCCTGGGCTCCTCTGCCCTGTCGGCCAACACCAGCGGAAGCAACAACGTGGCCATTGGTTACAGCGCGCTCAGGAACAATACGGACCGGAGTCAGCTTGTTGCGGTTGGTGACTCTGCACTAATGAATAATGGCACGGGGGCAACCCACGCTGACCACGGGACATTGAATTCGGCTCTTGGATTCAGGGCTTTGTATTCAAATACAACCGGTGCTGGCAATACAGCAGTTGGTTCAAGATCCTTGAATTCAAACACCATAGGATGGGGCAATACCGCTATCGGTACTTTTGCAATGGATTCCAACACAAGCGGAGAGCAAAATGATGCGTTCGGATTTGAAGCACTTCACACCAATAAAAGCGGGAACCGCAATCTTGCTATAGGAAGGGGGGCACTTGCGGGCAACACGACAGGTGAAGAAAATACGGCAGTAGGACAATATGCCCTAAGTTCCAATTTAGCGAATACGGGGAGTACAGCCATCGGTTATGGAGCAATGACCCTTTGTGACGACAGGACAGTGAGCCGGAGAACATACAATACTGCAGTTGGATACAGCGCTATGCGTGGACAAAGCTTTACTCCATCCAATAATATTGCAAGATATAATACTGCTGTAGGTTATGAAGCCCTGATGGAAATGCGTACAGGAGATAATAATACAGCTATGGGTTACCGGTCACAGTACAGGAACTATGCAGGAATTGAAAATTGCTCATTTGGCAATCAATCACTTGAGAACAATACTGATGGTGATGCGAATACAGCGATCGGTTATGCATCATTAAATTCGAATGAAACAGGTTCACGGAACACAGCTCAGGGATATGGAGTGCTATCCAACAACCTGTCCGGATGGGAAAACACAGCCTCGGGCTGGAGGGCTCTTGCCGCAAACACCACGGGCTCAGGAAATGTTGCAATCGGCAGCAGTACCTTGTACTCTAACGTTGGCAACCATCGGTCTACTGCAGTTGGAACGGGAGCACTCGTTAACGCAGATAACCGCGCAACTGGTCAGGAAACTTACAATACCGCAGTTGGCTATCTTGCTTTGGCAGGCAGCGGAGATCCCGCTAACAATACCGGACGATACAACAGCTGTTTGGGAGACCAGACACTTTATGTCAATTCATCAGGATACAGTAATACGGCAACAGGGTATTTATCTTTATCCGGAAACTCAAGCGGATTCAGAAACACTTCCTCCGGAGTGAACTCTTTGCTAATCAATTCAACAGGAAGCAATAATTCTGCATTCGGATATAATGCAGACGTCACATCTGGCGGCTTGAACAATGCATCGTCATTTGGCAGCAACGCAGTTGTCAACGCCTCCAACAAAGTCCGCCTGGGAAACACCTCAGTTACCGTGGTCGAAGGCCAGGTGGCTTACACTTTCCCGAGTGACGGCCGCTTTAAATACAATGTGAATGAAGCTGTGAGCGGATTGGATTTCATCATGAAACTCCGTCCTGTCACCTACAATTTCGACACAAAGAAATTCGATGAATTCCTGATGCAGCATATGACTGACAGTGTGCGCCAGGCCCGGATGAAAGATCAGGATTATGCACCATCCTCGGCCCTTGTTCACACCGGCTTTATTGCACAGGAAGTGGAACAGGCCGCCAGGGAATGCGGATTCAACTTCGACGGGGTCAGCAAACCACAGGATGAAAGCGGCAACTACGGTATCGCATACAGCCAGTTCACCGTGCCTCTGGTAAAAGCCGTGCAGGAACAGCAGGAAATGATCAGGGAACAACAGAAACTTATCGATATCCTGCTTAACGAAAACAAGGATCTGAAAGTCCGCATGCAGCAACTGGAAGAGAAGATGAAATAAAACCCTTAATTTTGCTTCTGATCAAAACGAAAATATGGCTCAGAAGCAGAAAAAATATCACCCGGCGCCCGTCAAGCCCATCATTGGCGGGCGTTCGCTTGAGATACTCGACCGCTGGCTGATGCAGTCAGGTCAGAAAGGCTGCAGGCTGTTCATTCTGGCAGACGACCACACCCTGCCCTCCTGCCTCCCCCGCTTTGTTGGGGAAGTCAGTATGGCGCAACAGGCGGAAATCATCGAAATTCCTTCGGGTGAAGACAGCAAGAGCCTGAATATCTGTGAAGGGATATGGCTCAGCCTCGCAGAATCGGGTGCCGACAGGCAATCTATCCTGATCAATCTCGGCGGTGGCGTTGTGACTGACATCGGAGGCTTTGCGGCATCTGTTTTCAAAAGGGGGATTCGCTCCGTGAATGTTCCCACCTCGCTCATGGCCATGGCGGATGCAGGCTTCGGCGGAAAGACAGGCATCAACCTCGGAGGCGCCAAGAACCAGATCGGCACATTCACCCAGCCCTCCGGGGTTTACTGTGACCCTGAATTTCTCAGCACATTACCGGATAAGCATTACCGTTCCGGATTTGCCGAAGTGATCAAAGCCGCGCTGATTTCCGATCCTGAATTCTGGGAAAAGATAAAGAATCATCCGAAGGACAAAAAAGCATCCGTCACCGGACTGATCCGTCTGGCCGCAGAAGTTAAAATGGGCGTTGTAAGCGCCGACCCGGAAGAGGAAGGCGTGCGGAAAGTCCTGAATTTCGGCCACACCATCGGGCACGCGCTGGAATCCGCCAGTCAGGGAAAAGGAAAGAACAATTTGCTGCACGGTGAAGCCGTCGCCATGGGAATGATCTGCGAAGCCTGGATCTCGCACCGTATTGCCGGTTTGGATGAGGACATGCTGGGAGAGATCGGGGATGTGATCCTTCACCATATCCCGCTCCGGAAAATCTCTGCAGATCCGGAAGAACTGATCCGCTGGTTGGGGTATGACAAAAAAAATCAAAACGGCAGTCCGCGTTTCACCCTGATCTGCGCTCCCGGCCAAACCCTCACGGATCAGTCACCGGGTACTGATCTGATCAGGGAAAGTTTCATCTACTACAACAGTCTTTTTGAATAATGGTAACGGTTGAGCATAATGCTGAATTTCTTCATCCCGGTTTCAGCCTGCCGGCATCGAAGAGCATCAGTAACCGATTGCTGATCATCAGGGAAATGATGGCCGGCCCTTCAAGCTATCATTGGATCAGTGAGGCTGACGACAGCCGGGTTCTTCAGCATTGTCTCAGCGCGTTCAAATCAGGAAAAACCATCAATGCGGGGGATTCGGGAACCGCTTACCGCTTTATGACGGCCTTTCTGGCTTGTCAGCCGGGCACATGGAAACTGAATGCATCAGCCCGCATGTGTGAGCGTCCGGTCGGCCCGCTGGTGGACGTACTCAGATCTCTGGGTGCTGAGATTAAGTATTTGAAGAATGAAGGCTTCCCGCCCCTTCTCATCAATGGAAAAACGCTGAAAGGCGGCTCCGTCAGCCTCGATGCGGGAATCAGCAGTCAGTTCGCATCGGCTCTGCTGCTGGTTGCCCCGACCATGGAGCAAGGACTGGAAATTGAGCTCACGGGAGAGATGGTCTCCCGTCCATACATTCAGATGACTGTTGATATGATGCGTCATTTCGGGATCACCTGCAATATTGAGGGCAGGCAACTCAGTGTGAAGCCCGGAGTTTACCGCGAAAAATTTTTCCTGAACGAATCAGACTGGTCCTCGGCGGCCTTTTTCTACGAGCTTGCGGTGGTAGCTCCGCGACTGAATGTGACCATTTTTGGTTTGAAGAAAGACAGCATACAGGGTGATGCAGGATGTGCCGGATTATTTGAGAGTCTCGGAATCAAAACCAGTTTTACAAGTAATGCAGCAGGCCTTTATCACAAAAAGTCAGGAGTGAAATCCGGGGAACTCAGCATAGATTTCCGCGACATCCCCGACCTGTTCATACCCTTTGCCCTCGCCTGCGCGGCCAAAAGAATCAGGCTGACCGCCACGGGTCTGCAACATCTGGTGGTCAAGGAATCGGACCGCTTGTATGGCTTCAGCGAAGAACTCATCAGGCTGGGTTACGACTGTGAAGTGGTGAACAGCAGTACCTTCAATCTGTATGATACCCCGCGCAAAGCGCTTGCAGAAGTTCCGCTGATCCGCACAGCTAACGACCACCGCATGGCGATGGCGTTCGCGGTATTTGCCGCTCATGACGGAGCGATCCGGCTTAGTGAGATCAATTCCGTTAAGAAATCCTTTCCTTCATTCAGAAAGATACTGACGGCTAACGGCTTCAGCTTCCGTTAAGGAAACCGGAGGTAATTAAGAATGATTCATCTCCGGTTCTGATGTTTTTATTCCAAAAATAACAGCCTTTTAACAAATATTTGTAATTTCGCCAAAACAACATTCCTCAGCGCTCATGAAACTCCATACCCGGATCAGCCTGCTTCTGGCCTCCATCACCATTATAATGATCTGTGTCTTAGCGGTTTTCTTTTACCTGAGGAGCAGTGAATTAACCATTTACCTGAAATCCAAGTTAAAAAGCAATCAGGCGATTGTCGAAAAAGTTCTGGAATTCAAAGCTTCGTCGTACTCACAACCGATACGTGACAATGCTGCCTGGGACGGGATGTACGGATTCACAAAGCACAGGGACACCACCTGGGCACCGGTCAATATGGGCAGCACATACACTACCTTCAGTTTTGATTACTATACTGCAAAAGATTCAAGCGGTGAGCGACTGTACACCATACGGAATGAAAAGTCGAAGAACTTCCAGACTCCGGCGGACACCGTGCTGAAATGGTTCAGCGACAAAAGGATGCTGCATCACTTTGTCAGAACCCCTGAGGGTGTTTGGGAAGTTTTCGGTTGCGTAATTGTGCCCACGGCAGACCAGCAATTGAAGAGCCGCGAAAACGGCTATCTGATCTCGGCCATATTGTGGGACTCTGCCTATCTTGAACTGATCGGCAAGGCCACCGGGTTTCAATGTCGTCTTGACACCAATGGTAAAAAACTTACCGATGACTATTCTCTCGAAAAAATGCTGATTTGCAAGGAGCTGAAAGGCAATAACGGATCCACGGTTGCCACCGCGGTTTTCACGGATACGCACCCTTTTCAGGAGGAACTGATCAATCTCAGGCATGTGATCATTGTTTTGGGTAGTTTGTGTTTGCTGGCACTTGCTATATTCATCATCCTGATCCACCGCTGGACGGCAGGCCCCCTGCGGGCGATCAACCGCAGTCTGGTGTATGGTGAAATGGAGTCGATCCGGCATCTCTTAAAGAAGAAACAGGATTTCGGTGAAATCGCCAGGCTGATCAAGCGCTTTAAGGAGCAGACCAATGACCTGGTTGAAGAGGTGAAGGCCAGAACCCTGGCAGATGAGAAATTCAATATTATCTTTGAGAAGAGTGCTATACCGGCTGCCATCATGGAATCTGACAGCAGGATAATTCAGGTTAATGAGGCATTCTGCAATGTGAGCGGATTTACGAAAAATGAGCTTGTAGGTAAAAGCTGGATGGATTTCGTTGCCGAAAGTGACAGGGAAAGAATGAAAGAATACAACAGGAACCGTCTGCAGGATCCTTCAGCCGCGCCCGCTTCATATATATTCTCATACATTCACAAAGACGGCAGCATCCGTCAGGCCCGTATTACCGTGGCTATTATCTACAGCACAGAACAGGTGGTGGCAACGATAGAGGTTTTGCCAGCCAGCTGATTCAACATTCATCCCTTTCAGATTCTTCTATAACCACAAAGTTCCGGGAATCCTCCAGGCGGGCGGATGACAAGCACGTCTAAATCAGAGATATCGTCCTGATCATCAAGCAATTCTGCATGCGATATGTTAAAAAATTATCGGATTTGCATAGCCGATTAATTAGTGTATCAAATATTGCTATATTTACGATCACAAAAAAAAGGCGATCCCCCTTTCGGAGAACCACCTTAAATGTTTTCACAACGGAATAATCCTTATTGTGATTTGCTTCGTTCTAATTGCAAATGTATAAAAAATCCTTATAAAACAAGCACATGAAAAAAATTTTAGGTCTGGACTTAGGATCATCCTCAATAGGATGGGCCATGATTGCTGAGAATGACAATGCTTCAACCGGTAATACTTCGATTTTGGGAATGGGAGTCCGAATAATACCTTACGAGGGTACAGAAGGAAAAGATTTTAGTAAAGGCACCGGCGAAAGCAGAAATGCGACCAGAACACTGGCACGAACAGCTAGAAAAGGTTATGACAGGTATCAACTTCGCAGGAAGCTTTTGGTTGACGCTCTGGTGAAGAATAATATGATGCCGGGTGAATTGCTTATGAAGGCACCGAAGATGGATCTTTGGGCATTGCGAAGCAAGGCGGCTCTCGGGGAAATCACGCCATGCGAATTAGGGCGACTTCTGCTTTGGCTGAATCAAAAACGCGGTTACAAAAGTTCGCGCAGCGATGCGAACCTTGATAAAAAAGACACCGATTATGTTGCCGCTGTAAAAAGCAGACATGAAAGATTACGGACCGACAATCTCACTATTGGACAGTTCTTTTTCAAAGAGCTTAGTAATAATGAGTACTTCCGGGTAAAAGAAAACGTTTTTCCCAGAGAAGCATATATTGAAGAATTTGATACAATTTGCAGTAAACAAAGATTTCTTTCCGACGAATTAGTTGCAAAGATCAGAAATGAAATCATTTATTACCAAAGACCGCTAAAATCGCAAAAAGGCCTGGTGTCCGTTTGCGAGTTCGAGGGATTTTATACCACAAAAAATGGCAAGGAGTATTTTGTTGGTCCGAAAGTAGCGCCTAAAAGCTCACCTCTTTTTCAAGTCGCGAAAATGTGGGAAAACATTAACAACATTCAACTCTCAACCAGCAAAGGCGATGACATTACTATTTCGCTGGAACAAAAACAGGCAATTTTCAAACATTTAGACAATAATGAAAAACTAACGGTGACTGATCTTACGAAGATTCTCGGCTTTAAGAAAGGCCAGTTCACTGTAAACAAGCAGATTTCAAAAGGCATTAACGGGAACATTACAAAAGTTGCGATCCAAAAAGTTCTGGGCGGAAACAAAGCGTACGATCAACTCCTGAATTTTAACATTAAAATCGATACGAAAGATGGATGTGGTTATGTTTATGACAAGAAAACGGGCGAGGTTTTAAGAGAAAAACCAATACTCGTTGTCAATACCAGGATTGAAGAAGAGCCACTTTACCGCGTTTGGCACACCATTTACTCCATTCCAGATATTGAAATTTGCAGCAGAACATTGCAACATAAATTTGGAATTGACGAAGCCACTGCCAGAGAATTGGCTGCAATAGATTTTACGCGTCAAGGCTATGGAAACAAATCAGCAAAGGCCATACGAAAAATCATTCCCTATTTATCAGAGGGCGATCTGTATAATGAGGCAATGAGTTTTGCAGGTTATGATCATTCCAATTCTTTGACGAAAGACCAAAATCTGAATCGCAAGATTCTTGAAGAATTAAAACCTATTGCAAAGAATTCACTTCGTCAACCCATTGTGGAAAAAATACTAAATCAAATGGTCAATGTGGTGAATGCAATTATAAAAAAGTATGGTAAACCCGACGAAATTCGCATTGAGCTCGCGCGCGAATTAAAGCAAAGTAAAGAGGAACGTAATGATACGGAAAAAGCAATCACGAAAAGAGAACGCGAAAACGAAAATATTACCAAACGCCTTGCTGAATATGGGCTTCGTGCAACACGCAACAATATTATTAAATGGCGGTTATATGAAGAAATTGATAATGAAGATAAGAAACTCAACGCCATGTGTATCTACTGCGGTCAGCCTATTTCACTCACAGAAGCAATAAAAGGAGAAGATGTCGACATTGAACATATTATTCCGAAAGCAAAACTTTTCGATGACTCACAAAGTAACAAGACCCTGGCACACAGGCATTGCAACAGCACAAAAAACAACCGGACTGCGTATGACTTCATGAAAAGTAAACCGGAACAAGTATTCAATGACTATCTTGAACGGGTAAACACACTCTACAATAATCACATCATCGGAAAGTCCAAACGAGACAAGCTGCTGATGACGGAGAGCAAAATCCCCAATAATTTCATTGACAGACAATTAAGAGAAAGCCAGTACATCGCAAGGAAATCCAGAGAAATTCTTCAAACCATTTGTTATACGGTTTGGGCAACGAGTGGGAGTGTAACCGCCGTATTACGCCATCTTTGGGGATGGGACGACGTAACAATGAATCTCCAACTTCCCAAATACAAAGAGCTGCAGGAATCAACAGGGACAACTTTTATTGAAACAGTAGAATGGGAAAGTGAAAAAGGAAAAAACAAGCATACAAAGGAAATCATTAAAGGTTGGTCGAAGCGTGACGACCACCGCCATCACGCGGTGGATGCGCTCGTTATTGCATGTACACGACAGGGGTTTATTCAACGCATCAATACACTTAACGCGTCCAGGACACGGGATGAAATGTATAAAACTGTAGAGCAATACGGGCAAAAATTTAAGGAAAAGCTCACATTGCTCGAGCAATATCTCATTACACAACAACCCATTACAGTAAAAGAAGTCGAACATGCAGTTGCGAATATTCTGATTTCTTTAAAACCGGGCAAAAAAGTCGCCGTTAAAGGAACCCGCAAAGTTGGAAAGCGTGGCAAAAAACGTGTGGTTCAAACCGGGATAATCATTCCGAGGGGATCCCTTAGCGAAGAAAGTGTCTATGGGAGAATTAAAACAATCGAACAAAAGAAACCTGTCAAATACCTCTTTGAACACCCCGAACTGATTTTTAAACCCTACATTAAAAAACTCGTTGAGTTAAGAATGGAGGAACACGGGCAAGATGCTAAGAAAGCGCTGGCATCCTTAAAAAAGGACCCCATTTATCTCAACCCGGAGAAGACCATTTTACTCGAATACGCTACCTGTTTCGCAGAGGAATATGTAATTAAGTATAAGGTCGATGTAAACTTCAACAAAACAGAAAAGGTGATTGATCAGGGAATCAGGGAAATTCTTCAAAATCGTCTGGCAAAATTCGGAGGCAAGGAGAAAGAAGCCTTTAAGGATGTTCTTACGACAGATAAAACCATTAAAAAATGGTATGAGGATGAAGGCCTGGAAAGACCAATACTTTCGGTCAGGTGTTTTACAGGACTTGCAAGTTTGGTAACAGTACGTAAGAATAATACCGGTAAAGACATATCGTTTGTGAAATCCGGAAACAACCATCATATTGCTATTTATCAAAACGCGGAAGGAACCCCATCAACACACCTGTGTACATTTTGGCATGCAGTCGACCGGAAAAGATTCGGTTTGCCAATCATAATCAAAGACACTTCTATAATGTGGGATAACATATTTTCGGAGTCCGATAATAAATACCCTGAGGACTTTCTGGAAAAATTACCCGCATCCGGCCTCATTCTAAAGGAAAGCCTCCAGCAAAATGAGATGTTTGTTTTTAATCTTCAACGCGACGAGCTGAAACTGGCCATTGCAAATAAGAACTTTAAACTGATCACCGACAACCTTTATCGTCTTCAAAAGCTTACTATAAAGCCAAGTAGTGGACAGGTGGACATAGTCTTCAGACATCATCTCGAAACTCAAATTATTGATGACAATTTTTCCAAAACAAGCCGTCGCTATATTAACATTCAAAGTCTGAAAGCTTATTTTGATCTAATCCCCAATAAGGTTATTATTGGATTAACGGGCGACATTGTCTTAGCAGAATAAGTACGCCCAGGGAAATAAGGAGTTCTATGATAAAGCGAACGATTGTAATATCTAATCCAGCCAGGCTTCATTTATCCATGGGACAGATGCTGGTTGAACCTATTGAAAACCATAATGATGCGCAATCAATCGTGAATGAAAACCAGGATGAAGAGAAGAAACTTACGTCAAAAGCATCTTCTGTTCCCATTGAAGATATTGGTATGTTAATTCTGGAACATGAGCGAACGAGTACGACCCATGGATTAATGCAGGCATTGATAGAGAATAATGCGGCTGTGCTGTATTGCGATCCTAAGCACATGCCCCAGGGCTTAATACTTCCGATGGCCGCCCATCAGACATTCACAGAAAAAGTACACAAGCAATTATCAGCCAGTGAACCACTAAAAAAGCAACTTTGGCGGCAAACAGTTCAGGCCAAGATCTTCAATCAGGCGTGCGTATTGAATGAACTGGGACAGGATACTGAGAATTTGCTTTACTTATGCTCAAAGGTCAAAAGCGGAGATCCGGATAATATAGAGGGAAGAGCTGCGGCCATCTATTGGAAAAACCTTTTTGAAGACAATGCCAAATTCACACGTGGCCGTTTCGATATGCCCCCTAATAATTTGCTCAATTATGGCTATGCCATACTACGTGGCGTTGTTGCCCGCAGTCTTGTGGCTTCAGGAATGTTGCCGGTATCAGGAATTCATCACCGGAACAAATACAATCCGTTTTGCCTGGCAGATGATATTATGGAACCCTTCAGACCCTACGTTGACCGTTTGGTTTTGAACATAGTAAAAGAAGCTGGCGATGCCATTCCCGATGAACTGACAAAGGAGATAAAAATCAAATTGCTTCAGATTCCTGTTGTAGATATTTGTATTGATGGAAGCTGGAGTCCGATGATGGTAGGGATGCAGCGCACGACGTCGAGCCTGATGAAGTGCTTTGAAGGATTATCACGAAAAATCCTGTATCCGGAGCTTGGCACATGACAGCAACATTTAACCGGATTAATCAATATCGCATCATGTGGGTGTTTGTCTATTTTGATTTACCAACAGAAACCAAGAAAGACCGACGTGAGTATGCCCTGTTTCGCAAAGCATTAATAAAAGATGGCTTTTCAATGGTTCAATACAGCATTTATGCACGTCATTGTCCAAGTGCCGAGAATGCGGAGGTCCATAAAAAAAGGGTGAAACGCTCACTTCCGCCGCATGGAGAAGTTATTATTTTCGAAATTACCGATAAACAATTCGGGAGCATGGAATTCTATCGCGGATTCGAAAAAACCGTATCGCCCGACACCCCTCAACAGCTTGAATTGTTTTGAATTCCTTCAAAACAAAAAAAACACCCCCAACCAAAGTGGCTGAGGATGTTTCCATCTGAATTTCATTTCTGATTTATGCCTTATGATATTGCATATCAGCCCATTGATCTTGGGTGTACTGTTGCAAATATCACGAAATGTAAGAACGAAAGCAAATCACAACTCATGTAGTCGTATTCCTCGCCCTGCTGAAACTGTTGCAAATATCACGAAATGTAAGAACGAAAGCAAATCACAACTACCCCGACTGAGTATGTTTTTTTGAACGAACTGTTGCAAATATCACGAAATGTAAGAACGAAAGCAAATCACAACTACATGAAGCTGATGTTACTAGACCTAATAACTGTTGCAAATATCACGAAATGTAAGAACGAAAGCAAATCACAACTTACGATGTTCGGAGGCATTTCCCGGGACACTGTTGCAAATATCACGAAATGTAAGAACGAAAGCAAATCACAACTTGGCATCCTTGCTGTTCATCATCTTCAGCACTGTTGCAAATATCACGAAATGTAAGAACGAAAGCAAATCACAACTGATCCCGGTATGATGTCGAACACCAATTCACTGTTGCAAATATCACGAAATGTAAGAACGAAAGCAAATCACAACGGCCTTCCCGTGACATGCAACAATGTCAAAACTGTTGCAAATATCACGAAATGTAAGAACGAAAGCAAATCACAACGCAGCAGCACGTCGCCGTCAAGGTCACGGTACTGTTGCAAATATCACGAAATGTAAGAACGAAAGCAAATCACAACACCGGAGGGAATACAGGTGTGCCTACCTGCACTGTTGCAAATATCACGAAATGTAAGAACGAAAGCAAATCACAACTTGTTTCGTTTTGTTGCCTCCTCCATCACCACTGTTGCAAATATCACGAAATGTAAGAACGAAAGCAAATCACAACTTGCGCTGTCGGCTGACCTGACCACGTGCAACTGTTGCAAATATCACGAAATGTAAGAACGAAAGCAAATCACAACTGCTGAAAGTCCCGCTGTGACTCTGTTTGTACTGTTGCAAATATCACGAAATGTAAGAACGAAAGCAAATCACAACTCTGACGGGTCAGGGTTCTCATTCTTTCAAACTGTTGCAAATATCACGAAATGTAAGAACGAAAGCAAATCACAACTTACGTGTTGCCATAATATTAACGGTTTTTACTGTTGCAAATATCACGAAATGTAAGAACGAAAGCAAATCACAACACTGGGACCTGTTGGATACCGGCATGATCAACTGTTGCAAATATCACGAAATGTAAGAACGAAAGCAAATCACAAC
>CALGYY010000045.1 GCA_937934705.1 uncultured Bacteroidota bacterium | reverse complement strand
GGGGGGTGGCAGAATTGTATTTTCTCGCGTTGCACCATTCTGCCATTACCACTCTTCCGCGACAGGATTCCTGTTATAGTTGATGATGTGACCACTATTTGCGGTCCCGGAGAACTGATTGATGTGATTGTGACTGAGCGGGGCATTGCCATTAATCCATTACGTAAAGATCTCATCGCCAAGATGAAACATTCTTCACTACCGATAAGAAGTATTAAAGACCTTAAGGAAGAGGCCGACAGGATTTGCGGAAAACCGGCTAAACCGAAACTGACTGATGAAGTGGTTGCCGTGATCAAATGGGTGGATGGAACCCTGATTGACTCGGTGTGGAAAATTGCTGAATAATGTGGTGACCATAACGGAATCAAATTGTTTATATTTGCGGTAAAATACCTGTATTGAAAACGTAATTTAGAATGATTCAAAACAGGCATAACTTTTGTGCTTAGCGAATTCTAACTTAAAACTGAAATTTATGAAAAACAGAATTTTCGCAACAGCTCTGGTGTTTGTCATCGCACTGCTGACCTCCGTATCCGTTATGGCCAATAAGACCAGTGTCACTATCGAAGCGCCAAAGGAGGCTAAAATCGGCTCCGAAATTACGATTACGATCAATGTGAAGCATATCGGTAACAGTGCTGCGCACTTTACTGACTGGGTGCAGCTCAAGATTAACGGGGAAGTGGTAAAGAAATGGATCTATACGAAGAAAAGTCTTCCGACTGCCCAGAATTTCACGCTCAGTTTTACTTTCGTTGTTACGGGTGATCTGAAGATCGAAGCTGAAGGACATTGCAATCTGCATGGATCAGAAGGTATTGCTGCAGCATCAGTAACAGCATTGAAGTAACTGACACAGAAGCCAAATGAGGAATACCCGTTTCATCCACGCCATCGCCTTTTCCCTTGTAATCGTCTTATTGACGGGTATTCCTTATATTTCTTTTGCACAGGATAATGTTACCCTGAAGGGTAAGGTTTTGGATGCCAGCACTTCACAGCCGTTGGCCTTTGCGAGCATGGGGATACTGGGAAAACCGGTCGGGACGGTCACCAACTCTGATGGCCGGTTTGAGTTCAATTTTTCCCGGAAAATGATGAATGACACACTTACTGTGTCTACTTTGGGTTACTTCACGTATAAGATCTGCCTGAAGGACATAAAAAACACCAATAACTTCTTCATCCTCCTTGAACCCCGGGTATACAATATCAAGGAGGTGGTCATCACACCTGACGGGACTGATGCCTACGAGATTGTAATGAAAGCATGTGACAGTCTGAAGCGGAATTTCCCGAATCAGCCGTATATCTCCGATGGTTTTTATCGTGAGTATATTCAGGAAAACGGAAGCTGGGCCCGGGCCATTGAAGCTGCATTGAGTGTATACAATGATGGGGTGATCCACATCGGGGATTATTTTTATCCTGCCAGGATCAACGGTATACGGAACAGTAAGAATTTTCTGAGCGAGTTTGCCCAATCAGAAAACTATAATCAGATTTCGCTTTTTCTTACTTCAACTCTGGATGTGCAGCGCTTCCTGATGGGGCTTCAGAATATGAAGTTCCGGGTCGACAGTATGATCTATCTTGACAAGCAGCTCATTTGGGTGATCTCGGGTAAACCGAAAAGTACTTCGAAGAAGACTTATTATCACTTTGAATACCAGATGGATAAGAATAGTGGTAAGATTCAGAAGATCAAACAGAAGACGGTTTGCGATGTGGAAAGGGGAACGGATTTCTATTACGAATACCATTATTATATCACCGACGGGGATTTTGCCATTGTGAAGGTTGATTATCAGGACACGGCCTACCGTCCCGTCATCCGGGAAGACCTCAAGACCATAGGTGGACTTTATATTTCTTATACAACCACGCGGAAGTCATTGGAATTCAATAAATACAAGGACGTTTGGTACCCCAAGTACCTTTCTGAGTACAAAGAGATTGGCTATTTCACCAAGAAGGACTCCAGCCTGTTTGTTAATGTGGTTAAGCATTCCGATTTTCTGATCAATTCCTATCAGACAGAGTTGGTGACGGAAATACCTAAATCTCAGGAAATCAGAATGTTCAAGGATATTTATAACCAGGGATATGTATACGATCATCATTTCTGGAGCAATTTCAACATTATCGCAGATGATCCTCTTCGTAAGGAAGTTTTTACCGACCTGAAGCTTGCAGAGCTGGAGCGCGATCCCAATGCTGTGGATCGTTACCTCACCATGAAAGACAGCCTGGAAAAGGCTCAGATTGATCAGGCTGCTTATGATCCGCTGGGGATGAAAGATACCACGGTTACCGATATCAATGAAGCGGTACTGCAGGACCTGTATTTTACTGTTCAGATCATGGCAGGCCGCAACAAGCTTGATATTACACATCCGGATTTCAAAGGATTGATGGGCATCGAAATGCATGAACACGAAGGTATGTTCAAATATACCTACGGTCACGAGAACTCCCTGAATAATGCGCTGGTTCTGCAGAAGCAATTACAGGCCATGGGCTTTAAAGGTGCTTTTGTGGTGCCATTCTATAAAGGAGAACGCATTACCCTGACCCAGGGTGTTGCCTTGCTGAACGGGCAATAATGTGTTGAAAACTTGTCTTTGGCTAAACGCGAAAAAAACCTTTCTTTTGCATAGGTGTAGGACCGGGCATCAGACTGATAATGTCTTGATCCGGTATCCTGCAAACAATTATAAATCATTAATTTAAAGCACTATGAAAGAACAAGAAAAAACAGACAATTCGCAAAACAAAGAAAAACTTAAGGCTTTACAGCTTACGCTTGACAAGCTTGAGAAAAATTATGGCAAGGGGACTATCATGAAGTTGGGTGACAATCCGGCTGCAGATATTGAAGCCATCAGCACGGGTTCCATTGGTCTCGACTCTGCCCTTGGGGTAGGGGGTTTTCCCAAAGGACGTGTGATTGAAATCTATGGCCCGGAATCTTCCGGTAAAACTACCCTGGCCATCCACTGCATCGCAGAAGCGCAAAAGAAGGGCGGCATAGCTGCATTTATTGATGCCGAACATGCATTTGATGTGACCTATGCCAAAAAGCTCGGGGTGGATATTGAGAATCTTCTGGTTTCTCAGCCCGATAACGGAGAGCAGGCACTCGAGATAACCGAAAACCTCATACGCTCAGGGGCCATTGATGTCATCGTCATCGACTCCGTGGCTGCCCTTACACCCAAGAGTGAAATTGAAGGTGAAATGGGTGACTCAAAAATGGGCCTTCAGGCCCGCCTGATGTCTCAGGCCCTGAGAAAGCTGACAGCAACCATTTCAAAAACACGTTGTTGCTGCATTTTTATCAATCAGTTGAGAGAGAAAATCGGGGTGATGTTTGGCAATCCTGAAACCACAACGGGAGGAAATGCACTGAAGTTTTATTCATCGGTTCGTATTGACATCCGCAGGGTTAACCAGATCAAGGAAGGTGAAAATGTGGTCGGAAACAGGGTCAAGATCAAGGTTGTGAAAAACAAGGTGGCTCCGCCCTTCAGGATGGCTGAACTGGATATTATCTACGGTGAAGGATTTTCAAAGACAGGCGAGATCCTCGATTTGGGGGTTGAGTTTGAAATCATCAAAAAAAGCGGTTCCTGGTTTTCTTATGGAGAGACTAAGCTGG
Organism: uncultured Bacteroidota bacterium; assembly: GCA_937934705.1. Classification (GTDB taxonomy): domain Bacteria; phylum Bacteroidota; class Bacteroidia; order Bacteroidales; family CAIWKO01; genus CALGYY01. The sequence goes on along the minus strand of CALGYY010000045.1, from coordinate 24,675 downwards.
GTCAGGGCAGGGATGCCGTCAAGCAACTATTAATTGATAATCCTGACCTCTCCGATGAGCTCGAGGTGAAGATCAGGGAAAAACTGAAATCAAAGTAATGATAACCGGGGCGTGCTGATAGCACGCCCCATCATTTTTATCGCCATGAAGTCAAAGATCATTGTACTCATCTTCTCTGCTTGTATCAGCGTACTCCTGATGACGTCGTGCGGCCCTGATGCAGGAGAGGGTGAAAAGGATAACAATACAGAACAGAATCTGCCTGAAGCGCTTCAGGCCTTAAACAAAGCAATAGAAGAAAATCCTGACAATGCCCTCCTGTACAATCAGAGGGCAATATATTACCTTGAGCAGAAGAAACCTGAACTGGCGCTGGCCGACGTGAACAAAGCCATCGAACTGGACGCTGATAATCCGGTGTATTACAGAAGCCTGTCGGATATTTATTTCGCGATGGGTAAGCCGGACAGATGCAGGGAGGCCCTCAATAAGGCCATACAGGTCGATGACCACGACACCACGGCCTACCTGAAAATGGCAGAGCTTGAGTTCTATTTTAAGGAATACAAGAAAACATTTGAATATCTTAATAAAGCACTGAGCCTGGATGAACGTAACGCCAAGGCCTTTTTTATCAGGGGAATAGCTTACAAAGAGCTTGGTGATACAGCCAAAGCTGTGAAATCCTTACAGATGGCCGTTGAAAATGATCAGGAGTATTACCATGCTTACATGCAGCTGGGACTGATCCATGCCGCAAAGCACAATCCACTGGCCGTTGATTATTACAATAATGCATTGAATATCAATCCGGAAAGTATAGAGGCCTATTATGGTTTAGGGATGTTTTACCAGGAACATGAAGAGTACAACCGGGCCATAGAGGCGTATACAACCATCCTGAAAATTGATCCGGCATATAAGGCGGCGCATTTCAATCTGGGCTATATCCATCTGGTCTATCTCAGGGTTTTTGATGTCGCGGCAAAGCACTTTTCAGATGCGATCAAAGCCGATCCGAATTACGCCGAGGCCTATTATAACAGGGGCTATTGTTATGAATTGCTCGGTGATGTTATGAATGCCAAAAAGGACTATCAGCAGGCCACAATGGTCAGGCCCAATTATCAGAAGGCCATTGATGGATTGAACCGTATCGATGCCATCATCAACCAATAGTATTTTCTGTTTAAGTTACAGTATTTTAATAATTTAATGAAGAAGAAATGAAGAGAATCTCCTTCCTGGTCTGGGCAGGACTCTGCCTTTTAGCGTTTAATGCCTTGTCACAAAACAAGATGACCCCTGAGCTGATGTGGAAGATGGGACGATTGAATGATCTTCAACTATCCCCTGATGCCAGCACCCTTTTATATGGTGTGACCCATTACCAGCTGGAAAGCAATAACGGTAACCGTGATTTGTATGTGCTTCCTGCCGTCGGTGGAGAGGCCGTCAGGCTAACCACTTACGAGGGTCCGGATTTTAATGCCGTTTGGAGACCCGATGGTAAAAAGATCGGTTTCATTTCGTACAGCGGCGGAGATGGCCAGATATGGGAAATGAATCCCGATGGATCCGGCAAACGTCAGGTCAGCAAAATCGCAGGAGGCGTCCAGGGATTTCAGTATGCTCCTGATATGAAGCATATTATGTATGTTCAGGATGTAAAAACGGACCAGACTGTTCAGGATCGTTATCCTGACCTGCCTAAAGCGGATGCCATGATCATAGATGACCTGATGTACAGGCATTGGGACAGCTGGCACGACTATGCCTACAGTCACATATTCATTGCACCCTATACTGATGGAAATGTTGGTGAGGGTATTGATATTATGAAAGATGAGCCTTTTGATTCGCCGCTGATGCCTTATGGGGGAATGGAGCAAATCTCCTGGAGCCCCGATGGTAAATCACTGGCATATACCTGTAAGAAGCTGAAAGGTTTGGATTACGCAATAAGTACAAATTCAGATATTTACATTTACGATTTGGATAATGGACAAACGGTAAATGTCAGCGAGGAAAATCAGGGGTATGATATGGATCCGGCCTTTTCGCCGGATGGCAGCTACCTGGTCTGGTGCAGTATGCAAACGCCCGGATTTGAGGCAGATAAGAACAGAATCATCCTATATGACCGGGCCGGCAAAAAAACCAGGGATCTCTCTTCAGGTTTCGATCAGAGTGCTTCAAGCCTGAAATGGCATCCCACAGAGAAAGATTTGCTGTATTTCATTTCCGGGATCAAGGCTACCTATCAGCTCTATCAGGTGAATATAAGCAGTGGTGTGATCCGACAACTGACAAGTGGAGCTCATGACTATACCGAATTGGTGGTTGGTGCCGATTTTTTGGCCGGTGTGAAAATGTCGCTGTCGATGCCATCCGAGATCTTTCTGGTCAATGTTCCGAAAAGCGGTTATGGCAATGAGAAGCAGCTAAGCTTTGTTAATCGTGAATTGCTTTCCTCAATCACAATGGGAAAAGTTGAAGAAAGATGGATCACTACAACAGATCAGAAGAAAATGTTGGTTTGGGTTATGTATCCGCCTGATTTTGATAAGAATAAGAAGTACCCGGCGCTTTTATACTGCCAGGGAGGCCCCCAAAGCGCGGTCAGTCAGTTCTGGTCGTACAGGTGGAACCTTCAGATGATGGCGGCGAATGGTTATATCGTCGTGGCGCCCAACAGACGCGGATTACCTACTTTCGGACAGGAGTGGAATGATCAGATCAGCGGGGACTACGGCGGTCAGAATATGAAGGACTACCTTGTTGCCATCGATTCGGTGAGTACCGATCCCTGGGTGGACAAGAACCATTTGGGTGCTGTGGGTGCCAGCTATGGCGGATTTTCAGTCTACTGGCTGGCAGGAAACCATAATGGCCGCTTCCGTGCATTTATCGCTCACTGCGGGATGTTCAATCTTGAGAGCTGGTATGGGAGTACCGAGGAGTACTGGTTTCCGGACTACGACCTTGGCGGTGAATACTGGAAAAAGACAGTTCCGGAGAGTTATGGCTTTTCTCCTCACCGCTTTGTAGGCAACTGGGATACGCCCATATTGGTGATTCATGGGGGTAAGGACTTCAGAATACCTTACACAGAGGGGATGCAGGCTTTTAACGCGGCCCAGATCAAGGGTGTTCCCAGTCGTTTTCTGTACTTCCCCAATGAGACCCACTTTGTGACCAAACCGCAAAATGCAGTCCTGTGGCAACGTGAGTTTTTCAGGTGGCTGGATCAGTGGCTAAAGGAGTAGAAGTCAGAACCCTCAGACTATTTCCTGTGGTCGATGAATTTGACCGGTTTGCGGCTGGCGGGTGGAAATGCAATCAAACTGAGTGCTTCCGGACTCTCGAAACGGATTCCCGGTGAAACCCTGAGTCGTGCCCTGAAGTGGTCTTTCAGATCCTTTTCAAGTTGTTCAGTGTCTGCACAATCTGTTGCGATACGGATGAGGATTTCATCTGTGCCCACCGTATTGGTTGAAACCTCAACCACATATATCAGTACCTCGGCAATGTTGTCAAGAATATCGTAAAGCGCTGTCGGATATAATGTTGTGCCTTTGAACTTGATCATGTGTTTTTTCCGGGCAATGATGGGTCCAAGTCTGAGGGTGGTTCTTCCACATGCACATGGAGCTGCATAGTGATGACAGAGATCTCCGCTCCTGAAGCGGATCAGAGGCATGCCCTCCACACCCAGCGTAGTAAACACAAGCTCCCCGGCTTCACCTTCCGGAACGGCCCTCCCTTCCTCATTCAGAAACTCTGCAATGATCAGCTCAGGATGGTGATGACCTCCATTGCCTTCACTGCATTCGGTGAAGGCTGAAGCCATCTCAGTGGATGCATAAGTAGAGTAGAGTTTCAGATCCCACTTCTCCAGTATCCTTTGAGCCAGGGTGTTGTAACTCATATCTTCCTGCCGTAATGGTTCACCGATGCATACCGCTTTGGTGACAGATGTGCTGCGGTAATCTATACCCCTCTTCTCGGCATATTCGATGAGTTTCAGGATGAAGGACGGGACACAAATGATGGTGCTCGGGTTCACCCTGCATATTGAGTCCCACTGCAATTCAGGAATACCTCCGCCCACCCTGACCATCCCGGCTCCCAATAACCTGACTCCCATGAAGTAAGCCAGTCCAGCCATGAATCGACGGTCTATGGTCGTCATTAACTGATAAACATCTCCGGGCCTTCCGTCTGCACAATAAAACGAGATCGCCTCGTTGTAGGCCAGGCGCTGAAGATCATTCTCAGTCATCGGAAAAGTAACAGGCTCACCCAGAGTGCCTGAAGTGGTCACATAATCGGTAATGCTGTCTTTTTCCACGCAATAAAAGGCATCATTATGCTGCTGGATATCATCCTTGCTCACAGGAGGTATCAGGCAGAGATCATCCAGCGTTCTGATCTTCGCGGCTTGTATACCGTTCTTAATGAAGTATTCTTTGTAAAAGGGGGAATGTGCCGCGACATAAGCCATGGTTTCCCGTAGTTTCTTTTCCTGGAAGCTCCTGATGACCCCCGGATTTTCCCTTTCAATCGCCGGGAAGAATCTCTTATCCATGTGATGAATAGTTTATTTTTTGTATTGAGGAAGCAAATCGTCCAGGCGGTTTGCTATCTCAGCATTGTCCTGATCTGAAAGCTGGTAACGGTTCTTTTCAAATCCCTTGTTTTCTTCCATGTAGGTTTGAATGCTGCGTACAAATTCAGGCGAAAACTGAAGACCAATTTCCTGGTAAGCCTGTTGAAGGGCAGCAACCGGGTCTGCCACCAGAGATTCATACGTAAGCTGCGTATAGGTACCGGCGGGGAGATGACAAAAATCTTTGTTTATGGTTCTCAGCATTTTAGCGTAGAATTCCGCCACTTCCGCTACCTGAGGGTCCTTCCAGCGGTGATTCATGCTGTTTTGCCTTCCCACTACCGACCACATCCTGATAGTAGAAGGAACTACTTCATAAGGATCCCTGATGATATGGATGAAGCGGGCATTCGGAAAGACCTGCCGGAGCATGGATATCCTCATTGAATGAAAGGGGTTCTTCAGCACCAACCGTTTTCTGTTGAACCATGCCACTTTGGTGTAAAAAGCCTTCATACTGCGGACCAGCTTTTCTTCTGCATCTCCCTCAGGAAGGAAAACACTTTCTTTGCTGAGCAGAAAGTAATCTTTGCCCCCGGGGAACATCACCTGTTCAAGCGGGGAGACGCATCCCATCCTGAACAGTGCAAACTCATCTTCCTGTGGTTCGTCAATTCCTGCCCGGACCTGGTCAAAGGGTCTGAATTTGCCGATGAGTCGCTTCATGACCGGTTCATAGAAGGGACGAGCAGTGATGAAGGAGCAAGGCATGGACGTCTGATAAAGGGTAGGTGCGCTGAGCTCCGGATCGAGATTCATTAACTGGTGAAGCCAGGTGCTTCCGGTGCGCCAGTGACCAACGATAATGATGGGGTTATCCGGTAAAGGGTATTGCCCGTAATATTCACCCCATATCAGGTGATCTCGTCTGGCAAAAAAAGAAGACCACAAAGAATTCTGCAAAATAAAAAGGAAGCGGAAACAATAAGGGGGGAGGACAGAATAGTGGTTTCTGATCATCAGCTTCATCAAAGCTCTGAACCTGATACCGGTAACGAGGTAAGCGCTTTTCATAGCTGATCAGAAAAGCACTCAGGACTGCTTTTTAGCCTGCTCTTCAACAATAAACGTCGCGATACTGTCGACAGAATTCATAATACTCCTGGCCAGGTTCTGGTCGTCCAAACGGACACCATAATTTTTCTGCACAACCATGATCAGCTCAATAGCATCAATGGAATCCAGGGTGATAGTATTCTCACCCGAAAACAAAGAGGGTTCATCCAGGATGCTTTCAGGCTCCACATCTTTCAGTTTGAGAGTTTCAACAATCAGTTTCTTGATTTCTGATTTGAGTGTAGCAGGAATTTCAGACATAATATTTCATTATCAATTCAATAATACATTATTTGCTCATCGTTGCCAGGGTCTTGAAAAACTTTTCTTCCACATCGGCTCTGCCATAAATCATTTCGCTCAGCTCTTTCAGCTTTTCAGGACCCATATCACGGTTTTTTCCCATGCGCGCGGCCTTCAGACTGATCTCACGCCAGCCGTCGCCAATTTCCATCATTTGTGTACTCATTTCAAGCAAGCCCGGCTCCTTCAGAATTTCGGATGCCTGCCGCAGAAAGGTGGCATACATAAACCTGAATCCTGCCCCGCCGGTTCCCTGATCTTCAAGTAAGATGTTGATCTTCGACAATTCATGCGACAGGTGTTCGCTGTCCATGGCGTATTTCGGCCACTCTGTAATGTGACCGGCAAACTTGCGCATCCCCTTGATCCCGATAAAAGGAACAGGAAGTTTCAGCATATTAAAACAGGCCTTCCTGATTCCTTTCCGGATGGCCACTGAAAGATCTGGTGCGGTAGGTATGCTGAGCGGATAAAAAATGAAACCATTGGGGGAAAAATTACCTCCGGCAAAACGACCTTTTCTGAGCGACGATTCGGGAAGTTCCACGATCTTCGGGAAATAACTGTCACTGATCAGGTATTTGCCATCCTCTTTCCCGACAATGTTCATAAAATGAACGTTGATGTGAACCCTCAGATAGTCAGGGATATAGTCCATGTAGAAAAAATCAACCTGGGTAGAAACAACCTTGTTTTGCAGGAGCAGTTCATCCAGCGCCTTCATGCCCTGGTCTTCATTTTTGAACCTGGCACTCTGCCATTTGACCCCTAACCTTTTGGCTGTATTTTCCCTGATTTTTCCCGGTTGATTCCTGACTATAAAGTGAGGAAAGGGAAACCGCTTGCCCGTAAAATAGCCGAAAAAGATACCGCTTGAAATGCCGAATACCATGGCTTCGGTAATATCAAGTCCTCCATTGTTCAACTGCGCCGTTACAGTCCCGGTTTCGCAGTGGGCAGCCATTTTATGCTGGAATGGGATCCGGGTGTTCATGCTTTGATCTCCTCTGCTTTGGTGATGATAATGAAGGGATTCTGACATTCATTTTGCGTTACCGTGAGTGTCTCCTTACGGTTATCTTCTTTGTTGTAAAAGTGGTACTTGATGTTTTTCCCGGCTGAAGAAATGACGATCTGAAAGAGGTTGGCGACAGGAATATTAAACACCCTTGAGTATTTCGACAGCTCCCGGATCCTGGCACTTTCAAAACCTTTCATGGTGAGGTGTTTGCGAACTTTTGAAGGAGGAAGCGCCGCACGTTTGGCCAGTTCTGCAGGGGTCAGTCCCTCGATCACCATGTAATATTGAACCGGGCTGATCTCCGCCTTTAGAAGTTTCTCCCGCATTTGCCTCTCCAGATGTTCCATTTTGCCCCAGAAATCATCGAGATCATTCTCAATCAGGTAGCTGCCGGTCTCTATTGCGCCATAGCTGCCGTCTTCTTTTTCGGCATACATCACAAAGGTTTGTTTGTTGGCTTCGGCTTTAAGGTCCTTTTCTTTCATGGTGGATTATTTTCGTTTCACAAAATTACGCAGGGCCAGAATCAGTGCAACGACAAAGAACAGATTAAGTCTCAGGATATTATCCCATATGGTGACCAGGTCGCCATTCCTGACAAAGAGGTCGAGAAAGGAATCGATTCCCCACCTGAGGGGAGAAATCATGCTCAGATAGCGTAGCGGCTCCGGCATCATATAAACAGGCAGGAAGATCCCTCCCAAAATGGCCAGGATCACCACCATGAAGGAACCGAACATACCTGCCTGACTTTGAGAGGATGACATGGTTCCGACCAGGAGTCCGAAGCCGATGGCTGCAAATGCACAGCTGATCGCGGCAATGAAAATGGAAAAATAGGAATCACCCATTTCAAGAGCAGGAAGGTCACTGATGGCCGGAATAATATGAATGCCGGTCAGTATCATAATGCCGAGCTGGGTCAGGCAAACAATCACGTATACAAGGGTTTTCCCTCCTAAGATGGTCAGGTAGGTAACCGGAAGGGTCCTTAGTCTGTTGTAAGTTCCCTGGCTTCTCTCGGTTAACATACTTCCTGCCAGCGGAATCACGATGAAAAACATGGCGAAGAGGGCAAAGGCTGGTACATTGTTCTGAACGAGAGTGGGTTCAAGGACAGCTTCCTGATTTTTAGCATAAACTTCCCGCACCCTGACCAGATTCTCGGAGTCAGTCTTAAAATCAAATTCAAGATTTTTTCCGAAATCCTCTTTCAGGTCGATCTCAGGGTTGCGGTCAGGAGCCTCGATCTTCAGGTCTTCCGGTGCATATTCGCCCATTCTGACCCGCAGCTCACGGTTAAACTCCTCTTCCATCAAACCCAGTTGACGGCTTAATTCCCTCTTTATCGGGACTTTAGCCTGTTCGTTCAGTTCATCCGGCAGGAGTACAAAAAAACGGTTCAACAGGATCTGGAATTCAGCTGCCTGGATCAGTCGCTTCAGTGAGGCCGTCACCGAATTCTTGTATGAATCGCGAATGGCCGGATCAAAGCTGAGCTGAATATCTCCCAGAGGAGTATTATTCCTGTTGATGATCTGTGTGCTGTCGCGTGAAAAACGAATGATGGCATCCGCCCTGTCCTCAGCAAGCAGTGTGGATCCTTCAGGGACGATAATTCCGACCTGATAGGCGCCGCTGCTGATCAGTTCATTGGCTTTTTCGACGCTTATCTCTTTGTTGTCGAAAGTTTTTATGATGTCGAAATAGCCGGATTCATTTAAGCCCTTTTCGATGGTCAGGCCCAGTTCCTTGCGGTCGTTATCAATAAAAAGCAGTTGGATTTTATTGTCACTGATCGACTCATATGCATTTTCCTGCGACAGGGTAATCACCAGGATGAGAACCATGGGCATGGCAAACAGGAGGATGAGTCCGGGAATATCCCGGATCAGCAAAAGCATTTCCTTGATCACTGTTCCCCAAAAACCTCTCATCAGTCTCTTAACTCCCTTCCTGTCAGTTTGATGAATACTTCTCCAAGATCTCTGCAATTCGGGTGTTCTTCCAACAGCCGTGCAGGTGTGCTGTTGGCAATGATGAATCCGTCGTCGATAATAGTTACCCTTGAAAACAGGCTTTCAGCTTCCCGCATATAATGCGTGGTATAAATGATGGTGGTGCCTTCACTGTTGAGTTTCCTCAGGTATTCATAAATGAGATTCATCGACTGCGCATCAACACCCAGGGTGGGTTCGTCCAGAAAAATGATCTCCGGTGAATGGATCAATCCGCACATCAGATTGGCTCTTCTCCTGATTCCCCCCGAGCAATTGGATATCCGTTTGTCGGCATGGGCATGCAGTTTCAGTAGTTCGAGGCATTCCTCTATCCTTTTCTCGAGTGCCTTTCGCCTGATTCCATACATTTGTCCGAAAAAGCGAAGGTTTTCAACAACAGTAAGGGTGGGGTATAATGCAATTTCCTGAGGGATCAGTCCAATCAATTGCTTGATTGCGAAATTGTTATTTCCGACTTCCTGTCCATGGATATGTACTTTGCCTTCCGTAATTTTCAGCAAACCGCACATGATGGAGATCAGCGTCGTTTTACCGGCAGCATTGGGTCCGAGCAAACCGAAGAATTCTCCCCGCTTGATTTCCAAATCAATACCTTTCAGCACCGGCATGGGGTTGCCTTTATAGCTCTTCTTTAAACCGCTAACCTTGATCAGTGCCTGCATTGATTGATTTCCGGTGAATTGAAAAATAAGGTGCAAAGGTAAATTTTTTTGATCAGAATGCCCGTATCACTATGGTCATTCTTCAGCATTTTACCGATGAAGCAATTGTCCCATGAGGAAGATGCTTTCGTCCACAGCATTATGTTTCCTGTAATCTTCGCTGATCTTCATTGCAGCTTCACGGTAAGAAGCTTCTTCAAGGATCTGCATAACGGCTTTCCTGAGTTTGGCGGGCGATGGCTTACCTGTGTTCATATCGATTCCGCATCCGGTGTACACCACACGACTGGCCACTTCGGGTTTGTCTTCCGAATTGCCGGCGACGATCAGCGGGACTCCGTGGAACAAAGCGGTCGAGACCCCTCCGAATCCTCCGTTGGTGATCATCAGTTTTACATGATCCATGACCTTTGCATAGGGTATGTAAGGTTCTATGATCACGTTCTCTCCCTTAAACTGTTTTCGGAGTTCTTCAACATTTTTCCCTCCGGTCGAAACCAGGGTCAGGATATTCTCATTTTTCAACGCCCTCAGCGCAGGCACGATCAGCTTGCGGATGTCGTAAACATCAACCGAACCCTGGGTGATCAAAACCACATCTTTATGGGCTGCGGGCAAATTCTCCAGCCAGGGGAAATCCCGGCCATTTTGGTCGGATGGCAGCACAGGTCCGACAAAATAAAGGTTATCGGGGACTTGCGGATAAGGGAATTCAAAGGCTCTGGTGTTGAATTTCAGACAAAGTGCAGCATTCCTCATATTCTGCTCAAAAAAGCAGTATCTCATTTTGCCCAGTCCGACATCTTTCCTGATCTGGTTGATGTGATGCTGAATGGGCATGAATAACCTGCGCGCGATCAGTTTGACGAGGAAATCACGGTGCTTGCCGTAAATGCTGTTATCGGGCATGAGGCCTGAGCCGGGTGCCGGCATATTGGCCGTCATCATCATCAATGGAGAATTCCCGTAAATCACCCAGGGCAATATCTTTTTTTCAGAGAAGGGTATGCCTCCGCTGAACCATTCATCAGAAACCAGTATGGATGCGTTAAAACTGCTCAGAATCTTTTTCAGATCCAGATAATATGCAGGCATGGGCTGAAAGAAAACATAGCGTGCGTAAAATGCTGCGTTGGCCAGCAAACTGCGGGTGGGGACCGGTCCATGTAATTGCGCAACCGTCTGGTCGTTGAATTCCGGTGCATAATCAAACGAAATGAACCTGGCGCCGCTCGCGCTGATCCTGTCACGAAAAGCGCTCCCGCAATACCACCAAACCTCGTGACCCAGCTCAGTCAGTCTTTTTGCGAGCGGGATCCCGGGATTCACGTGTCCCGATAAGGGAACCGTTGCAAAGAGAATCTTCGCCATAGGTGATCCGGGGCTGAATGCCTGCGGTCAAAATTAACTATTTTTGCAAAGCATTATCATGCATGACCTCTGACAGAAAGCTGATGAGAATTCTACTGATCAATCCCCCGCGCTCACCCCTGAATAATATACTGGAATACGCACCGGAAGAGGCTAAGCATTTCATCCATAAGAAACTGATCGGACCGCCCCTGGGCTTACTTACCGTGGCTGCCGCGGTGAAACATCATGACATATGCCTGATTGACCTGAAAGGAGAAATTGATCTTTTGGAAGCCAAAGGCCTGTACGAGGAAGCCAGGAACTGGACAAGTGTCGTGGAAAAGTACATCCTGAATTTCAATCCGGATATCGTGGGTGTTACTTTTATTGCCTCTGAGTTCAATGCAGGTCTGAAGATCTTCAGATTGGCCAAAATGCTTAAACCGGAGTTGATCACTTTTGCCGGCGGACTTCACACCACTTTATGTCCCGGAGATTTTGCCACAGATGGCGTTGACTATGTTTGTCCGGGTCAATCGGCCGCAATGTTCCGCCAATTGGTGGACGCACTGGAGGATGGTCATCCTGTGGATTCCGTGGGCGGATGGCTGAAACACGACGGGAGAGGACATCTCATTTCTTCACCATTGCCGGCCGTATTCCGGGATGCAGCAGGCCAAGACTATCTCCATCCGGACAGGGATCTGTTAAAGCCCTGGATATCTACTTATCATGTGGGCGGGCATCCCTCACCTTCCACCTATCTCTTTACCTCGCTGGGCTGCCAGCACCGCTGTACCTTTTGCTCCATCTGGAAACAATATTGCGGAGCTTATTCCCAACGCGATTGTGAAAGCATCATTGAAGAACTGAAATCCATCAGAGATTATGAGGTGGTTCGTTTTGCAGATGCCAATACCGTAGTTGATATTGCGTTCATCAACAAACTCTTTGATCGCATCGAAGAAGAGGGAATCAGGAAAGAATTCATTATGGATATCCGCTTTGATACTGCCGCAGAATATCCGGAACTCATCGGAAAACTGGCACGGGGAGGACTTAAAGTGGTGATTTGCGGTTTCGAGTCTTTCCGTGAAAGCGAACTGAAAAAATACCGTAAAGGGACCAATGCAGCACTGATTGAAAAAGCCATATCCGTTTTTCATGATCATGACATCATGTTGAGAGGCAATTATGTGATCCCCAATGATTATGATGATAATGATTTCGATGCTCTGGCCGAATATGCCTCTGCACATCGTGTGGTGTATGCGGGTTATACGATATTGACACCGATGCCGGGGACGGATTACTATGAGGAAATGAAGGACCGTATCGTGGATACCTGCCTCGACAAGTACAATTTCTTCAATTGCGTTTTACCCACCAGGATGCCTTTGGAAGAATTCTATGCGAAGGTTGGCGCCCTTTGGCTGATTAAGAAAGGTAAGGATGTGATATAGAAGTTTTAAGCTGATTAATAATGCATAAGAAACCCCGCTTCAAAAAAGTTCCTCCATTGTTCGTCATCCGGGCCACCGGTGCCTTAAGGAGCTTTCTGATGAATACAGCACGCAGGATGTTTCCGCCTGATTATGTGATGATGGAGTATGCATCTTCTTTCTGGGTCGCCAAGGCTATCGGAGTCGCAGCAGATCTGGGAATTGCGGATGTGCTTCATGATAAACCGCTTCATATCAGCGAATTGTCAAAAAATCTGGAAGTTCACGAGGGCTCACTCATTCGCCTCATGAGGGTGTTGTCGGGCCACGGGATTTTTAAAAACCTCGGCCGGGGCGTATACGCGAATACCCGTTTGAGTGAAGCACTGGGAGAAGACAGACATTCCATGAAATATTTCATCCGACATCACCTGGGAGAGAATAACTGGACATTTGTCGGGGATCTGGAAGACTGTGTCAGGACAGGACAAAATGCGATTAAGAAACGGACAGGCCTGGAACCTTTTGATTTCCTGCAGCAAAACCCTGAAAAGAGTGCCCTGTTCAGCCGGGCGATGACCGATTCCAACCTGATGTCTTTGCCCTTGTTCATGACAGCATACAATTTCGGAAAATTCAGACATATCGTGGATGTGGGGGGAGGCCACGGGTTCATGGTTTCCGCTCTGGCTGGAAAGTTCAGCTCACTCAAGGTCACCGTTTTGGATCTGCCCGGCGTAGCACAGCAGGCGAGTTATAATTTCGGGCTTTTCGGAGCGGAGGACAGATGCAGCTTTGTGGAAGGGGATTTCTTTGGTCAAATTCCGGCGGGAGGGGACCTGTATATTTTGAAAAATATTTTGCATGACTGGGATGATGAGGCCTGCATAAAGATCATGACCAATATCAGAAAGGCCATGATCCCGGGAGCGAGGCTTCTGGTGATTGATTCAGTGATCAGCGAGAAAAACCGGCCTTCATTCGGGAAAACCCTGGACCTTCAGATGCTGATCGGTACGAGCGGCGGCAGGGAGAGAACGGCGGATGAATTCAGGCGTGTTTTCGAAGCGGCCGGATTCATTCTCAATAAGTTGATTAATACCGCGACACCTTTTTATTTCCTGGAGGGTAAGCCATTGTCAAACAATTGATTCCCTTCTATCTTCATGAAAAAACTACTGCTTGTTAATGCCAATCCGGAAACCAATCCATACCCGGTACCGCCTCTGGGTTTGTGCCTGGTAGCCAACAGTGTTAAGGAGATTGCACATATCGAAGTGCTGGATGCTACCTTCATGTCTCCGGAGATGCTGCGGAGTCGGGCCCGTGAATTTAGTCCGGATTGCATAGGCTTAAGCATCAGAAATATAGATGACATGACCTATGATAAGCTGAATTATTATGTGGATCAGATCATGATGCAAACCATTCAACCACTGAAAGATGAGCATAGGGTTCCGCTGGTTCTGGGTGGTGCCGGTTTCAGCATTTTTCCGGATGCCCTGATCAGGCAAATGGGGGCATCATATGGTGTTTGTGGTCCCGGAGAAAGGGTGTTTCCTGAGCTGCTCCGCAAAATATTCAATTCGGATTCCTTACCGGATGTGCCATTGCTGATCCGGGATTCAATGTCCGCAACTGCTATGGTACAAACCGGAGAGAATCCATACAGTCAGTCAGCGGCTGAGATTGACCAATGGATCGATTATTCACCCTATCGGCAGAGAGGAGCCTATCCGGTGCAGGCCAAAAGGGGCTGTGGTTTTCATTGTGTATATTGCACTTATCCAGGCATAGAGGGTAATAAATTACGTCCGCGGACGGCCAGTGAAGTGGTGGATGAGATGGAAGGAGCAGCAGGGAGGCTGGGGGATATCACTTTTGAATTTGTTGATTCGGTATTCAATGATCCTCCGGGGCATGCTGAAGCCATTTGCCGCGAGATACTGTCACGGGGTTTAACTTTCAGGATGCGGACTATGGGGATCAATCCCCGCCATACGACAGCGGAATTACTGGAACTGATGATGAATGCGGGTTTCAGGCAGATCGACTGCACCCCTGATTCAGCTTCGGAAAGTATGTTGCGCAGTCTGGGTAAAAATTTCATTCTCAGCGACCTGAAGCGGACGGCCACCCTGATCCGCGAAGCAGGTCTGCCCTCCATGTGGTTCTTCCTGCTCGGCGGTCCCGGTGAAAGTGAAGAAACCATCGGCGAGACCTTCAGCTTCATCGATGATATGATTAGCCCGGAGGACCTTGTGCACCTGTCTTCCGGTCTCCGGATCTATCCCGGAACCCCCTTACAGCAAATCGCTTTGAAAGAGGGCCTGATCAGCAAAGAAGAGGATCTGCTAAAACCGCTTTTTTATTTCTCCCCTCAGACCCCTCATGACAGGCTTGTAAAAATCCTGCAATCCGAATGCGTGGGACGTCCCAATTGTCTCCTGAGCTCTGACTCCACGCCTCCGCCTGAAATGATGGCGAAAGCGGTCGAAATGAGGAGGGTTCAGAGATTGGATGAACCTATGTTCAGAACGCTGCTCCGATTGAAGAGAGATTTATTGCACTGATCTGGTCCCGCCGTCATTGCGTTATCAGATCTCATTACTGACGATATCTGTTAATTCTTTGGGGACTTACCCGGTGAGATTTTCTCTCTCAGGTCCATCATGGGTCTTTCGAAGAATCTGTACAAAAGCGTTGACAAAAAGATAACCAAAAACCAGTAGAGCCCGTACTGAACCCACGCGTGTAAGGCATTGACCGGAGGGAAGTTGTAATTGATAATCTGGGCGATGATCCCGAGGTTGAGCAGGTACATGGAATAGGAAATGAGGCTGATGTGTGTAAAAACTTTCACCAGTAAACGGGGACCCTTGCGGATACTGTCGAATCCCGGCAGCAGCAGAAAACAGCCAATACTCTGAAGGGTGTTGTAAAACACTTTTGTTGAAAAGGCATTGGTTTCCCAGGGAAAGTACAATACGAAGTAGGTAAGCACAATACCGAGGATAAACGTATATATACGGCACGATCTCCAGAAAACGGGCAGTTTATAGGAGATAATAGATGCCAGAATGCCCCAGGCGATACTGTCGAGGCGGAATACCACAACTTTGTAGATTTTATTCTGAAGCCAGAATTCATCCACTTCATAATCTGCAGCAATAAAGACCCTGAGAAGCAGCGGGACGAGCAGGAACATTAGGATGGCGACGAGAAAGATGGTTGATTTTCCAAACTTCATTGACTTCATTACCAGATAACTTCCCAAAAGAAGCAGCGGAAAAAAGACATAGAACCACTCTTCGATGCTGAGACTCCACGATTCCCAGAAAAATCCGGTAAAAGGGGAGGAGAAATTCTGCAGAAACAGAAAAAACTTCCAGTTGAACTGACTGAAGTCCTCCGGGGTGAGTCCGGCAGCTACCACAATGATATTCAGCATCAGCACGAGGTAGTAATTCGGCAGGGTTCTGAACCAGCGCCGCACCCAGAAATCACCAAGGCTTTTAAGCGTGAATCTCTGTTCTTTGAAAAATGTTTTGATCAGAATGCCTCCAATCAGGAAACCACTGAGTACAAAGAACATTTCCACCCCGTCGATCAGTCTGATCCATGGGAATCCGGTTCCGGCATGCTGCAACATCCCCCCATGCCCCATCACCACGAAGATAATGGCCAGTGCCCGCATGATATCAAGCCCGAAGACCCGGTTTTCGTATGAGGGATGTAGTTTGAGCATCAGGGTTTGGCAGGGGCTTCCCGGCGTTTGCTGAACAGCCAGTCATAGAATTCATCCTGCCTGAAGCACCGTGCCAGTTCACTGTGACCGTAATCTTCGTGAATGGTGAATACGAGTTTATCACTGTTCTCGCACTTACGGATTGCATTAACCAGGTTCTCAGATTCAGAAAAAGGAACGGCCCGGTCTTTCTTCCCATGCTGTATCCACAAATGAATTTTGGCCAGATTGCAGGCATCTTCCGGCTTGCCGCCCCCGCAGAGGGCAATGGCCGCCGCTACTTCCTGGTAATATTTCCCTGCAAAATGCAGCACGCCGTAACCGCCCAGGCTCATTCCCACAACATACAGACGGTTACTGTCAGTCGTATATTGTGTTCTTACATAATTGATCACACTCATCACTTTGTCCGGCTCCCAGCCTTGTCCTTTGGTCAGTTGCGGTGCCACCACTATGGCAGGAATGATACGGCCGGCCTCAATTTCGGTAATCACCCCATAACCTTTGACCAGTTCCAGGTTGCTGCCCGAGAGGCTGCGGCCGTGCAGAAATACGAGTAACGGAGGCTTATTGCTCAGGGTGGAGTCATGCGGAAGATTCATCCAGAAAGGGTATTCCGCCTTTCCGTACATTTTCTGAAGCTGTGCTGATGCCGGGGTTCCCGTAATGAGTATGGTGATGAGCAATATACAAATCCTGACCATTTGATGTGTTATTTTCTTGCAAATCTAAAATAATGAAACGAGAATTATACTTATTTTTGCGGTTATCCTTATTATCAGACAAATATGACCAAAAAATTCATTCTTCACGCATTCAATTACGGACTGATCCTGACCGGAGTACAGGTCCTCCTTCAATTGCTTATTTATATATTCGATGTTGACATATTCAATATTCTTGTCACGGTATTGATGCAGCTGGCTACCGTTGTTTTTATCACCTGGTGGATGGCCTGGAGCAGTATTAAATTCAGGGATAAGCAATTGGAAGGTCGCATCTCCTTTCTTCAGTGCTGGCTGATGGGAATCAGTGTGGGCCTTGTGGCCACTATACTGGTGTCAATCTACTCTTACGTGTTCTATGCATTCTTTGATCCGGAAGCATTGCAGCATCAAGCGGAAAAGGCTATGGAGATGATAGAGAACAACGAGTATATTCCTGATGAGGACAAGCCTGCCATTATTGAGGGAATGGCTGACAAGTTTACTCCCCTGAAGATCCTGCGGCAGTCGCTGATATCCTCAGGCATTATGGCAGTTGTTCTCTCTCTGATCGCATCCCTATTTGTGCGCAAAAAGGAGAAAAGCACTGAGACTGTATAAGGAATTAATTATCTTTGCCCTTATTATACCGTGATTATGGACATCTCCATTGTTGTTCCATTACTGAATGAGAAAGACTCCCTTCCGGAACTTTCGGAATGGATTGACCGCGTAATGAAGGAACATCATTTCTCCTACGAGATCATTATGGTGGATGATGGCAGCAACGATGGTTCCTGGCAGGAGATCGGGCGTCTGGCAGCCCTGAATCCCAATATCAGGGGGATCAAATTCAGGAGAAATTACGGAAAATCAGCCGCTCTCAATACAGGTTTCGATGCCTGTCAGGGTGATGTGGTTATCACCATGGATGCAGACCTTCAGGACAGCCCTGACGAGATCCCCGGACTCTACCGGAAGATCAAAGATGAAGGTTTTGACCTGGTTTCAGGATGGAAAAAGAAACGCTACGACCCGATCACCAAAACCCTGCCCACCAAGTTGTTCAACTGGGCTACCCGCAAGATGTCGGGCATCCGCCTGCACGATTTTAACTGCGGTCTTAAAGCCTACCGCAGCGAAGTAGTTAAAACCATTGAAGTTTACGGCGAAATGCATCGCTACATTCCCGTTATTGCCAAATGGAATGGATTTCCCCGCATAGGAGAGCAGGTAGTGAAGCACCAGGCCCGCAAGTACGGTAAAACCAAATTCGGAGGAATGAGCCGCTTCATTAATGGTTTTCTGGATCTGTTGTCAATATACTTTGTTGGCAAATTCGGAAAGAAACCCATGCATTTCTTCGGCACACTCGGAACCCTGATGTTTTTATTGGGTTTCGGCTCTGCACTGGTCATCGGAATACAGAAGATATACTACGTAGTGAATGATGTGAAGGCGGAACGTGTAACATCCAGTCCCTACTTCTACCTGGCACTGGCCCTGATGATCATGGGAACCATGCTTTTCCTGGCCGGTTTTCTGGCAGAACTCATCGCCCGGGGCTCGCACGACCGAAACCGTTATCACGTTGAGCGCAGGCTTAATCTGAATGAATGAGGTCTTAATATTACTTCTTCTTAAAATAAATATCATGATGAGACGGATTCTCACCTTCCTTTTTATTGCACTATCCGTTTGGACGGCTTCTGGCCAGAACTTCCTGAAAACCGCAGAGGATACGGCCTTTGTGCTGGATCATGTCTACTATCCGCAGATGCAGCTGAAGCTCTCGGTAGATTTCAATACCCGTGACTTCTCGCTTTCCCCGGCCCGGCAGACAAAATACAGCGATATTGACTCGCTGAAGAAGCTGATCGCCGCAGAGCCATTTAAGGCCGACCATTACATGGCCCTGAACGCGGCATACGGTGAATTCCATCGCGATAAGGATGCCGACACGGCTTTACGCAAGGCAACAGACCTCTACCTGGCTGACCTGATGAAGAATCCGGCCGACACTCATGCCGTAAGGGCACTCGCAGGCATATATCTCCGCCTGATGGATTGGCAACTGGCTCTGGCTTACCACAATGAACTGATCCGGCTGGCTCCGGCTTCTGCAGCCGGGTACACGGGACTCGCCATGATCAGCGTGATGAGCTATGATTATGATGAAGCAGTGAATCTGATGCAGAAAGCCATCGAACTCGAGCCCGGCAGTATTGATAACTATTGCCAGATGGCCAATGTGATGATGATGAAGTCCATCTTTGATTTGAATACTCTGGATTCCGCAGCCGTCGACAGCCTGTCGTACCGCAATATAATCAACACCGCTTTTCTGAAGGAAGCCATCCGTAAGCATCCGGAGAATCTTTCACTGCAAGCACTTTATGAAGCACTGGAATTCTCCGGCATCATGTATCAGTGTTTCATCGATAACGCCGATCAGTTCACGGGCCGCGGTGATACGATCCGTTTCGTACTCAGTGGTGAGATCAGTGAAGCTCTTGTGGTGACCGAGAACAAAATGAAAGCTTATGTGCAGAAGGATTTTAAGACCAAAATTTTTCCCTATAATGTACTGATGCTCATTGAACTCCTGAGGAATAACACGGATGGAGCCCTGCAATGGTTCAACAAGGGCATCCGGTTTAATAAACGCAGTCAGAATCTCTATGAGAATATTGTGGGTATTTGTGCCATTACCGCAAAAAAAGACGAGGCCTTTAAACTGCAGTTGCGCCTTGATTCCATACACCCGGTGTTCAATAACTATTTCATGACGGCCTACTTCTATTATCTTGAGAAAAACCTTGAACAGGCAGAGAAATGGACCCGCCTTGCGCTGGAGAAGGAGCCAAGGAACTTTTACCCCCTGATGGGCATGGCAGCCATTAACGCGCGTAAGATGAAATTCCCGGATGCAGCTCATTATCTCGATAAAGCGGCCGGAATCAGTCCTCAGCACCCGGATGTGAAACTGCTGATGGGCATACTTTACCTGTTCGATAATTCACCCATGATGGCCAGATCCGCCTTCCTCGAAATTCAGAAAAGCCCTGATGCCATGAACGAGGTGCAGGAACTACTCGACCGTTTCTGGCCCTGATGCGGTCAGGTCATAAATATCCACACCTTCGTAATGCCCTGCTTTCCGCGAAGTAAATGCTCCCAGATACCCTTGTTCGTATAGTGCCGGATCTGCTACAAAAAGATAACGGGCGCCCATTTCCTTCAGCTTAGCCAGGCGCTCAGCCGGGGGGAGCAATGGTGAGCCGAAATCCGTCCACCCATACTGGTTCATGAGTGCAAGGCTGATGTTGATACTTCCGTCAGGAGTCACAACTACCTTATCCTCCGGTTTGATACCAATGCTGCGGTTATAGGCCTCCATTGTGGAGAAAGGGCGGATGTATATATTATAATGATTTCCGAGGTACCACCAGATCCCCAGTTCATGTCCGCTCATGTAGCGCTTCTGGACGTTCTCGGCACGTTTGCCGAAGAACAGCCGGGTTTCGATATTGTTGTTTTCATAGAAGATTCCGTAAACCAGTAAACCGGCAAAAACCAGGCGCGTCAGCCAGTGGCTGAAAACCTTGTTCAGGCGGTCTTTCATGAACCAGAAGAAGGCAGCGGCTGCGCCAATGAACAGGAAGGTGAGGTCGATCATGTAATAATCATGCACGTCGAAGGCCTGGTACCACAAAAGGAAATACATCACCGTACCCGCCGCCAGAAGGTACAGAAGCAGGAGCAAAGGCCAGCGGAATTTGCCGAAAAAGCTCATGATTGTTACCGTGAGCAGGGATAGTCCTGTGAAGATCAGGGCAGGCATTCCGTAAATCTGATGAACCAGGAACATCCTGAAGTCACGCCAGATCTGGCTGACCTTGGCTGCAGGAATTTCCCAAACCGGCCAGATGTGGTTGAACGTGTACTTTCCACCATGCGTTGCATTAAAATAATAGGCATAGATGTACCATGAAAGTATTGCAGCGATGGCTGCCATAAAAGGCAGCATCTGCTTCAGGGGGCGATCGAAGATCTTATGGTCCTTCCGGTAACGGATCATTCCCGTGGATTCTGTAATATACATAAATCCGATCACCAGGAAGGGAATCAGGGATGACACTTTTAACAGGCCTGAAAGAGCGAAAAGGGCCATGGAAAACCACAAATAGCGCGCTTTCTTTTCATCCGCAAAGCGGTAGAAAAGGTACGTTCCTGCGATGGCAAAACTCCAGGCCGGAATATTGGTCAGGAAATTATTCGAATAATAAACGATGATCGGGGAGGTGAACACCAGCATGCTGAACATCACTGCCCAGGCAGAGTCCTTCAGTATCCTTTCCATCAGACGATACAAGGAGTAGAGGCCGATGAATGAAATGAGGATCACAACTGCCCTGTAGATCCATTCATGATATCCGAAAAGTTTCCAAAGCACGGCGATCAGGTAGTAAAGTACGGGGAATTCCCCTGCGGTAAGGCCGGTAGTGAGACCATCGCTCTGAAGATTATGCATCACCGGTTTGAAAAAGTTCATATCCCCCTGATAATAGCCCATAGCCAGCGACAGGCAATCTGCCTGCCTCCAGACATGGATGCCGCAAGGGCGCATCTGCACGATTTCATAATAATTATAAATGAAAGCCATGCAGAGGAGCGCCAGTAGGAGCAGCCAGCGGTAAATGCCCGGTTTGTAATATAGTGAAGGCCTGTTCAGAAAAAATGGTTTCGACATCTTGATTCCGGTTTGGCCGCAAAGGTAGAAAAATGATTCCTAAAGATGGCAAATCGTCGACCGGCTTCATGCCTTAGCTCTGCAAACTTGCCCAATCAGTGCTTTTTTCTACTTTTGCCCTGAAAAGCTTCTGAAATGGAAAATATGCAAAAGATTGAAAATGCGCTGCAAAAGGTGCTTGATTATGCAGATGCCAGGGATTATAAAGGCTATAACAAGTACGACGCCCTGGACAGCAAGCTCCTTTGGTTTTTTTCATTCGGCATTAAGTTCCTACGCCTGCTTTACAGTCAGGTTGTTATGCGTTTTCCGGTCAACATCCGTCCCTTGCTTTTTGTCCCGAAAACCCGGAATCCCAAAGGTATCGCCTTGTTTGCGATGGCCTATATGAACCGCTATAAGGCAAAAGGACATGAGGAAGACCTTCGAAAAGCGGCTGAATTGCTGGACTGGCTGCTGCTTCATCCGAGCAAAGGATATAAAGGGATCTGCTGGGGATATCAGCACCCCTGGCAGGACGTTGGTTTTTTTGCACCTGCCCATCTGCCTAACCGTGTGGTGACCTATTTTGTGGACACTGCGCTGATGGATTACTACGAGATCACCGGTGAAAACCGCTATCTTGAGGCCGCAAAGGATTCTCTGAATTTCATGCTGGATGAACCCCGTGTGATATTCGAGGATGAGCATATGAAAGCACTCAGCTACGTGCCCGATGAGCGTGTCAACTGGATCGTGATGGACGTCAGCATACTTGTTGGCAGTATTACTGCCAGGATATGCAAACATGCACCCGATGAACACAGACAAAAACAGGCTTTAAAACTGGTCCGTTTCGTGGTGGACAAAATGACGCCCTATGGCGCCTGGTATTATACGCATCCCGCAGGGGATCATCCCCGGCAGCATGATAACTATCATACCGGTTATATCCTTGACGCCATCCTCGATTATTCAGATCACAGCGGCGATCAGCGCTTCATGGAGGCTTATCACAAAGGGCTGGAGTATTATGCCGAAAACCTCTTTCTGGAGAACGGCGCACCCAAATGGGAAAACAATAAAATCTACCCGCTGGATGTCCATGGTTCGGCTCAGGGTATCATCACCTTTATGAAGGCTGCACGCTTTCATCCGAAATATCCGGCCCTCGCCATGAAAATCGCTCATTGGGCCATTGATCATATGCAAAATAAAAAGAAGGGTTTTTTCTATTATCAGAAAACACGCTATTTCCGTAAACCTTTCACCCTTATGCGCTGGTCATGCGGTTGGATGAGCCGTGGGCTCAGTGTGATGATCGAAAAGTCAGGCCCGTCCCATCCGTAATCCCATTGACAATATTCATGAAAAAAGTCCTCTTCATCACTTATTACTGGCCGCCTGCGGGAGGAGCAACGGTGAACCGCATATTCAAATTTTCACAGTACTTGCCTGACTTCGGCTGGGAGCCTGTTATCCTGACCACACGCGACGGTGACTTTCCCTTCATCGATGAAAGCCTTCTCCAGGAGGTGAAGCCCGAAACCAGGGTCTATCGATCTGCAGGATTCAGCCTGCATAAAGTGTTTTCGAAGCTTTCCCCGAAATCCAAAAAGAATTTCGTTCCCTACGGCTTCACCGATCAAAGCCGCAACTCCTTCATGGATAATCTGTCGCGTTGGGTTAAGTATAACTTCATTCCCGACACCCGATTTCCCTGGTATTTCGGAACCGTACGCAAGGCTGTCCGCATTATCCGTGAAGAAAAGATAGACCTCATCTTCAGCAGCTCCCCGCCTCAGACCAACCACATGATTGCCCGTAAGGCTTCCGCAAAAACAGGCATACCCTGGGTAGCTGACTTCAGGGATCCGTGGACAGATGTCTTCTGGCTGCTCGACCGAAGCGTGCGAATGAAGTGGATACATCGCTGGGATCAGCGTATTGAAAGGAAAACCATACGGAAGATGAATGCCGTGGTGACCGTCGGGCCTTCACTCGTGAAAATACTGCAACGCAAAACAGACAAACAGATTCACCTGATCACCAACGGCTACGACGAACGTTATTTCCGTGAGAGACAACAGCAGAAAAATGAGAAATTCAGAATAATCTATGCCGGAAGCATAAGCAGGGAACAAAGCCCGGAAGGCTTCTTCCGCAGCATGGACCTGGTGATGCGCGAGTTCCCGTCTTTCTCAAAAGATTTTGAAATGCTGTGGCTGGGGAACTTTCCGGCCTACATCCATGAAATGGTCGGACAACTGGATTATCACGACAAGATCCGCTTCAGTCCTTATACCCATTACAGTGAATCCATTGAGATGATCAGGAACTCGGACCTGCTCCTGCTCATTATTCCGCGAACTGCAGATAATGCATGTATTATTACAAGTAAGATTTTTGAATATATTGGTGCATCAAAACCTGTGCTGACCTATGGTCCTGTAGATGGCGATGCTGCTGCAATACTGAAAACCACCGGTCGCGGAACCGTTGTTGATTATGAGGATTCAGAGGCCGGTGCCCGATTTATCCTGCAGGCCTGGAAACATTGGAAAGAAGGAAGCGAAATGCCAGGTGGTTCTGATATTTCATTGTACAGCAGGCGGGAGCTGACCAGGCGTCTGGCTGAGGTTTTTGATCAGACACATTCTTCAGTCCAGGCAAAATGAAATTGCTGATTGAGCGTTATAGGATCTTATACCGAACCCGATGTGCGGAATAGCAGGTATTGTTGAAGCACAAAAAGATAACCGTTTCCTGATGGACAGGATGCTGGATCTGATTGTGCACCGGGGACCGGATGCCAAATCTGTGTATACCTATAAGGACTTCACCCTGGGGCACCGGCGGCTTTCCATTATTGACCTTACGACAGGTGACCAGCCCATCTTCAATGAAGACCGCTCAGTTGCCGTGGTCTTTAACGGTGAGATTTATAATTACAGGGAGATT
>CALGYY010000044.1 GCA_937934705.1 uncultured Bacteroidota bacterium | reverse complement strand
ACTGTCTTTCAACACAGAGGGTTCGCGCCAGATCAGCAGAAGGATAGCGGCCGCGGAGAAGATCAGAAAATTGATCCCCGGTGTCTGCTGATAGAACATCCAGCTATACAGGATAACTGCGATGATCAGAATCCAATCATTCTTTTTCATAAAGAGGGTTTTTTCAGGTTAATTGAAATTCAGTTTTCAATGGATAAATACCAATACAAATCCGCGTAGTATTGTTTCAATAGCGTTTTATTTAAATCTGATCAGACGCTCAAGGGCTTCCAGATGCCCCTCAAATGCAAGCCGCCCGGTTCCCGTCACCCGGTAAGTGGTTTTAGGCTTCTTGCCGACAAATTGTTTACTTACCTCAATGTACTCATTCTTTTCCAGGGCCGATAAATGACTGGCCAGATTGCCATCCGTCACATCCAGCAGATCCTTCAATGCATTGAAGTCCAGCTTGTCATTCACCATAAGCAACGACATCACCCCGAGCCGTATGCGGTTCTCGAAGACCTTATTCAGTGCATTAATGTCAAGCGGATGACTCATCTTTCGTGACGGTAATACATGACCATGCCATATACAATGTGCAGCAATCCGAAGCCGGCTGCCCAGAAAAGCAATCCATACCCAACCCAGATGCAGCCAATCAGCCCGAGGATGATTTCCGATAAACCAAGATAGCGGATATCCGTGTGTGTGAATTTACTGCCGTTGATCAGCGCCAGTCCATAGAAAATAAGGGTAACGGGCGCCACAAGATAAATCACATGATTGTAAACCAGCAAAGCGCAGAAAATTCCTCCGGTCACCAGCGGTATCAATACATGGATCATAAACTTCTTCGTGGCCGGGGTCCATACCAGCATACCCTTTTTCCGGGCATTCCGGTAGGTGAAATAAAAACCTACCGCAAGCGCCAGCCCCAACACCACCATAGCATCAAAAAGAAAAAACAAAATGAAGTTCACATTCAAACGGGCATCAATCACCGCCAGATCATAATAACGGTCGTTCAGTATGCCGATATCCATATAGAAATAAGCTACCAGCGCCCCCAACAAAGCAAAAATCCCTGCGAAAATGCCGGAAAGGCCACTCAGGGATAAAAAGCGCGAAGACTGCTCCATTAAGGTCCTGATCTCCGTCAGAGTCTTTAAATGATCCTGTTCTTGTGTCATATGCAGGGTTTAAAAAGTACTTTGCGGTACAAAGTTAATATGAATTGAATACATTAACTCGGGAAAAGGTAAATTATTTTGAAAATATTCTTAAAAAGATTGTAAATAACAGAAAAACAGTGAATTAAAAAGATAAAAAAAATATGGAAAACAAAGCTTACGGTCTCTATGTGCCCGTTTTTTTCCAGAAAAACCAACCAAAAAATTTAAAGTCTTATGAAAATTTCAACAGTTACAAGGCTGGTATTGATGAGCGGGATGCTCCTCTCAGCCGCATATCTGGTATCATGCGGGTCAAAGGCCCCCGATACCGTGATGAGTGAACAGCAGCAGAGTACAGATTATTACACCGCTACTGAAGAAGTTAAAGAAGCTGCCATGGATGCTCTTGAGGCTGCTTCGCAAAGCGGGGGCGGACAAAAGGACAGGGCTGGCGATCCGGGATCCTACAATACACCTGCAGACAGCAGGGAACAGATCCAGGCCAAAGTGATTAAAACGGCGGACATCAGTTACCAGGTGGAAGATTTTGATGAAAGCCGCAGGAAGATCCTGGAAACCGTCAGTCGCTTCAGGGCGAGGGTTTCTTCGGAAAATCAGACCAACGACGGCTATCGTCTCAGTAATACGATGGTGATCAGAGTGGAGGGCGGCGGCTTTGATTCCCTGGTGGACGCCCTGATGACGGAAGCCATTTATGTTGAATACAAAACCGTGAATGCCCAGGATGTCACGGAAGAATATGTCGACCTGACTGCACGTCTGAAATCAAAGAAAGAGCTGGAGGCGCGTTATTCTGAAATTCTGAAAAAAGCCAACACCATAAATGAAATCCTCGAAGTTCAGGAGTATCTGGGTCGCATACGTGAAGAGATTGAAAGTTTTGAAGGCCGCCTGAAATATATGGACGACCGTGTGGCTTTCAGCACCATCAGTCTGAAGTATTATGAGCAGCTTGACAATGTGAGCAAACAGCCCGACCGCACCTTTGGCTCACGCATGGAAGAAGCTTTCGGTACCGGTTGGAACGGTCTGGTTACTTTTTTCCTCGGACTGATCTATCTGTGGCCCTTATGGCTCATCATGGGATTGCTGACCTGGCTGGTGGTATTCCTGGTTAAGCGGGCACGCCGCCGTCGCCGCACAAGTAAAGAGTCAAAGCAAAATCCATCATAACAACAGCATCCGGATGCCGGCCGGTGCCCCGGTTTCAAAGGGCGCAGAAAACCGAAGGCGGGGCGCGGCACCGGGTGTTATTGTCACCACAGGGGCATTGTGTAACTTTGCCCCTGTATTTTTTTGCTTATGAAACAGGAAATCCGTGTGCGCTTTGCGCCCAGTCCCACAGGCCCCCTGCATATCGGCGGGGTGAGAACGGCCCTTTACAATTATCTCTTCGCGCGGAAAAACGGCGGAAAAATGATCCTCAGGATCGAAGACACCGACCAAACCCGCTTCGTCCCCGGTGCCGAAGAATATATCATCGAATCACTCAAATGGTGCGGCATTCAGTTCGACGAAGGCATTGAACAGGGTGGCCCGCATACACCCTACCGCCAATCGGAACGAAAAGAATTGTACCGCCGCTATGCCGATGATCTGATTGCAAAAACTTACGCCTATTTTGCCTTTGACACCCCTGAAGAGCTGGACGCCCTGCGGAAAGAGGCTGAATCAAAGAAATCAACTTTTGTTTACAATGCTGAAAGTCGCAGGAAACTCAGGAATTCCCTCACCCTTTCAGCAGAGGAGACCACCCGACTGATACAATCAGGCACGCCGTACGTAATCCGTATCAGAATCCCTGAAGAGGGCCAGATCGTGGTCAGCGATCTGATCCGCGGAACGGTGACG
The DNA here is from genome assembly GCA_937934705.1 of uncultured Bacteroidota bacterium. Lineage (GTDB taxonomy): Bacteria > Bacteroidota > Bacteroidia > Bacteroidales > CAIWKO01 > CALGYY01. The sequence continues at coordinate 31,334 of CALGYY010000044.1, read as the reverse complement.
GTGGACTGTGTTCAGCTCGACGATAAGGTTTTGTTCAAGGCTGACGGTCTGCCGACCTATCATCTGGCCAATGTGGTCGACGATTACCTGATGGGCATTACCCACGTCATCAGGGGCGAGGAATGGCTGCCCTCCGCACCGCTGCACGTTTTACTATACCGCTGTCTGGGCATCGAAGACCATATGCCGCAGTTCGCCCATCTGCCTTTGCTTCTGAAGCCCGACGGCAACGGGAAGCTCAGCAAGCGTGACGGCGACCGTCTCGGTTTCCCCGTTTTTCCTTTACGCTGGACGGATCCGCAAAGCGGAGAGCAATCATCGGGCTACCGCGAATCGGGATATTTTCCGGATGCTTTCATCAATATGCTGGCTTTCCTGGGATGGAACCCCGGAACAGAACAGGAGATCTTCAGCATGGAAGAACTGATACAGGCTTTCTCTCTCGACAGGGTAGGGAAGTCGGGTTCAAAGTTCGACCCTGAAAAGGCACGCTGGTTCAATCATCAGTACCTGATCCAAAGATCCGATGATGACATTACCGGTCTTTGGATGCCTGTGCTGAAAGAGTATAATATTGACGCTTCCGGATCTTACACTAAGGATGTTGTTAAACTCATCCGCGAGAGGGTTAGCTTTATTCATGAGCTATGGGAGCAGGGATGGTTTTTCTTCAAAGCACCGGAAGAATATGATGCGGAAGTGATCCGTAAACGCTGGACGGATGGCATAGGAACACAGCTTGAAGACCTGGCCGAAAAAATTCTTGTGCTGGAGCCCTTCAACCGTGAAAGTCTGGAATCCTGCATCAAAGACAGCATTGCTTCCGGCGGACTCAACAACGGACAGGTGATGAACCTCCTGCGCCTGTGTATGGTCGGTTCCTCCAAAGGTCCCGACCTGATCAGCATGATGACCCTTCTTGGCCGTGAAGAGGCCACAGCGCGCATCCGCCGCGCAGTTCAGAAAATCAGCCGTCAGACCTGAGATACCGGATCCTTTTCAAACCGATCTTGGATCAGGCTGCAAAGGCAAACGGGCCAGTTTTTCTGCCTGTATGCTGGCATATCCGGACTCCTCCGTGATTCGCCCGAGGATAAGATAAGTCCCCTGCCCGCGGAAAGGGTACTTCCGCAGGGAATCGGGAAAGTGGACGGTATCAAAAAGTTCCCCGTGCACATCCACAAAGGTTCCGAAATGCATCAGCTCCTTTTTGACCGTCCGCACGTATTTGATGGTCACCAGGTGTCCCACCATACGCACGTTTTTCCCGACATGCCGGATCAGTTCCCGGGCCGGGAGATCGCCGCGGAAAGGGGTTTTCAAAAGGTCAAACCAGCTTAAGCTGAGCGGGAAACCCAGCAATTCGGTCTCATCGTAGGCATCTTCCAGCGGACTGTGTACCAGGGCGGGTAATACATAGTTTCTGACCGGCGTATGAAAGAGCGATTGCACATGGGGATTGGGTTTGTGACGGCTGAGGAAAAGATGAACCTTCCACATCAGCTCTGCTTTCGAAAAGCCCGTGAAACGCAGGGCGCCTGTCCTGACCAGGATGAGGATCTGTTCCATGCCGACCTCCACCCTTTGCAGAAAATCCTCCAGCGAGCGGTATTCCCCGCCGCGGGCGCGCTCTTCCGGTATCTTTATCATGAAGCGGTTTTCCAGGTGGGCAATGTGAACCAGTCCGGTATAAATATCCTTTCCGCTGATGCTGGTATGATAATGACTCCGGTTCACGCAGGGCAGATGGATCTGTCCGCCCCGGCGACGGGCTTCGTTGAAGTACACCCAGCTGCGGTAGAACCCGCCGAAATTGTTGATCACCGCCACCATGAATTCAAGCGGGTAATAGGTTTTGAGAAAAAGACTCTGGAAGGATTCCACGGCATAGCTGGCCGAGTGGGCCTTGGAGAAAGAATAGCCGGCAAAGGATTCAATTTGACGCCACACTTCGCGGCTGATGTTCTCAGGGTAGCCTTTTTCGCGGCAATTCGAAAAAAAACGGCCGGTGATGCGCTGCAACTCCTTATGCCCCCTGAATTTCCCGCTCATGGCCCGGCGCAGCACATCGGCATCAGCCAGATCAAGTCCGGCAAAATGGTGACAGACCTTGAGTACATCTTCCTGGTATACCATCACCCCGTAAGTCTCTTCCAGTTGTTCTTTCATGACGGGATGCAGGTACTCAAAACTGTCGGGATGGTGGAAACGATAAATGTATTCACGCATCATGCCCGAGCGCGCTACCCCCGGCCGCACAATGGAACTGGCGGCCACAAGCGTGAGGTAATCGCTGCACCGCAGTTTGGTCAGCAGTCCGCGCATGGCGGGACTTTCAATATAGAAACACCCCAGGGTTTCGGCTTCCCTCAGCATCTGCAAAACCTTTTCGTCTTTTTTGAAGCGCTTCACATCATGAACATCAATATCAATCCCGCGGTTGTTCTTTACGATGTCCACGCATTCCCTGATATGTCCGATACCCCTTTGACTCAGGATGTCAAGCTTCTCATATCCGATCTCTTCCGCTACGTACATATCCCACTGCGTGGTAGGGAAACCCTTGGGCGGCATGTCAAGGGCCGAAAAATAAGTGATGGGGACTTCCGAGATCAGCACACCTCCTGCATGGATCGAACGGATGTTGGGGAAATCTGCCAACTGAGCGGCCAGCTCATAAATCTTCCGGCACAGGGGATCCTTTTCCGCACACGCTGCCGGCCGCTCGGCGAGCTCATCCAGTTCTTCTTTGGGGAGGCCGTACACCTTGCCCAGTTCCCGGTAGGTGGATTTATCTCTGAAGGTGGAGGTGGCCCCCAGCAGGGCGGTGTGGCGGGTTCCGTAACGTTTGAAAATATAGTCCAGCACCTCATCACGCTCTTTCCAGGAATAATCAATGTCAAAATCAGGAGGAGAAGAACGCTTCGGATTCAGGAAACGCTCGAAATAGAGATTCAGCTCTATGGGATCCACATCGGTAATACGCAGGCAATAGGCCACGATGGAATTGGCACCGCTGCCGCGGCCGACATGATAAAACCCGCGCGACATCGAGTAACGGATGATGTCCCAGGTGATCAGAAAATAAGAACAAAACCCCAGCTTTTCGATGATCTCAAGCTCATGGGCTACCCGTCTGCGGGCTTCATCATGCTTTTTCCCGTAACGGTAGGCCAGTCCTTCGTACGTGAGCTTCTCCAGCAATTGCCGGTCGTCGTTCAGGTTCCCGGTGAAGGTCTTTTTGTTCTTCACGGATTTCAGATCAGGTTCCGCTTTACAGCTTTCAAAAAGAATGTGCGTATGTTCCGTTAAACAGGGATAATCCCTGTAAAGATCCATCGCTGTCTGAAGGTCGTGAAAAAGCTCTCCGGCTCCGGCCAGCATACCGGCCGTGAGCTTGGTGATCAGGGTATTATGCTCTATGGCACGGAGGTGCATGTGCAGGTTAAAGCCCCGGGTATCGGCAAAACAGACCGGCAGATATGCAATGAATTGCGCATGGCTCTGCTTACCCGAAAGAAAGGCGTAACGCTTCAGGTCTTCCGGACGTACCCCGGTGTACTCATGGGGTCTGCCCGAAGGTTCTCGGGCAGATGCAAAAGGAAAGATCACTGCCACGGCACTGAAAACCGGGGGCTGTACCGGAAAAGGTTTTTTGCGGTGCAGGTAAACCGTCATGAATTCATTGATCTCGCGCAGACCCTCGTTGTTCATGGCGAGACAGGTGTATAAATGCGTGTCCCCGTTTCTGAATTCCGTTCCCGCCAATGGCCTGATTCCTTTTTCCCGGCAAAGGGAAATGAAATCCGGAACCCCCGCGGAGGTGTTGATGTCGGTCAGCGCGAGGTTTTTCAAACCCCTGGCAACCGCCATATCCACAAGCTGTTCCGGGGAAAGGGTGCCGAAGCGGAGGCTGTGATATGAACGGGCGAAATACATAATGATTAAAAAGTAATCAGCAATACGATTACAAGATAATCATTCGGAAGATCACTTTTGCATCCCGCACAAGAAATGTCGGGTCCAGATCCTGATCATTGTTTCTGTTGCAGTTTTGAAAAGCGGTGAAAAAAATGTCCGGGAGGCTTATGCTCCCGGACATCCAGACGGCGTGATTAATCAGTTTATGAGTGGTTATCAGTGTTGAAAGGAATTTATAAACTGTGTCCAATCAGCAGCCGGAGCGAGTGCTCCATTGTTCTCCGCAATTAATAACCAGCACTCGTCTCCCAATATCGCAACCTTAATATTAGCTCTGAAACCGGAAGTATTCTGTACCGTAGCTTCCCTGCTTTGGCAACCTTTCCATAGAATTACACCAGGAGTTATCCAGGTTACGGTCCCCCCATTTGCAGTTGCATATTTGTTAACCTTGTCGATAATTACATTAGCAACCGTAGTATATGGCCCCCCCCTTTTCTTTTCATAATCAACTTTAAATACAGGCATTCCAGGCGCCTGGTGAATGACAATTTCGCCTGCCAGCAGCCCGGCAGAAACCTTAGGTGTAATGGATGTGGGTCCCCCCGGAAACTTAATTGAATACCCGTGGCTGCTGCTCCATGTCGGCCAAAGGGGTAAAAGTGTAAACGACATAGCGGTCATCATCATGACGACTGCAAAAAGGCTGATTCTGATTGAGGTTTTCATTTTTGAAAGTTTTAATTGGTTTGGCAAGGATAAAACAATTGGCCGACCAAAAGCGCTGATTTTCAGCGACTGATGTTAAGATTGCTGAATTTTTACGGTAAAAAATCCGCCTTGACGAATCGCCTGAAGCCTAAAAGCCTGCGGATCAGTTCTCATAATTTAACATCAACCCGCATGGGGTAAAAAGCAGATTCATTGCTTTTTTTTCATATGTTTGTAGGGTAAAAAACAAAAACAATAACAAATCAAATCAGAAACTTATGAAAAGAACCTTACTGCCATTTTTGGCACTGCTGCTGGTGCTGACCTCAGGTTACGCCCAGAACAATGTTGGCATTGGCACCAACAGTCCCGATCCTTCCGCTGTGCTGGATCTTACCTCAGTCAATAAAGGCTTGCTGATTCCCCGGGTAACTACGGCTCAGCGACTGGCCATTCCCGCCCCGGCTACCGGTCTGCTGGTTTACGATACCGATTTCGACCAGTTCTGGTATTTCGACGGGGTAGTTTGGGTACAGGCCATTGGTCCTATGGGACCCACCGGACCTACCGGTGCACAGGGTATCCAGGGCGTCCAGGGGATAACGGGTCCCACCGGTGACCAGGGCATTCAGGGTGTCACCGGGCCAACAGGTCCCATTGGTGTGACCGGTCCCACGGGCGATCAGGGCATACAGGGGATCACCGGCCCCACGGGCGACCAGGGAATACAAGGGGTGACGGGGGCTACCGGGATGACGGGTGATCAGGGTATTCAAGGTATTCAAGGGATACAGGGCGTAACCGGTGCGACTGGAATTACGGGTCCTACCGGTCCCCAGGGATGTACAGGAACAAATGTGGTGATCAAATCCGATGGTATTTCAGCTACCTGCACGGTGGCGCCCATCTATGAATCGGCCAACGGCAATGTGGGAATTGGCACCGTTTTCCCGGATGTGACCATGCTGCCCGCCTCAAATTCAAAAATTCTTCACCTGCACGATCCCGGCACCGGCGTCAATGATTTTGGTGAACTGATTCTTTCCACCCATGGCACAGGTGTCGGCAACAATGCAGGATATCTGGTCTTTGCCGCAAGTCAGATTGTGAATGACCGCCGTACAGGGATGATCGGCAGCACCATCCGCGGCGTCAGCGGGAATAATATTTCCGGGGACCTGACTTTTTTCACCAATAACAACAATATTGTTACGGAAAAGATGCGCATCATGCCCACCGGCTTTGTCGGTATCGGCACGACAGCGCCTTCGATGAAACTGCATGTATCCGAAGGCGGAATTGTAAGTACGGGAACTACTGGTGCAAATCCCAATCTTGGTGCGAGTACCCGTTTTATGTGGGTTCCCGCCCAGGCTGCTCTCCGGGCCGGAAGGGTAGGAAGCGTGATCTGGGACGACTTCGAAACCGGAGCTTATTCCGTCGCCTTCGGGGATGAACCCTGGGCCAAGGGTAATTATTCAATGGCGGTCGGATATTTCCCCAGGGCCTTCGGCGAAGGCTCCTTCTCTGTGGGCTGGAATTCCGAAGCCCAGTCAGAAGGCGCCGTAGCCATTGGACGAGAGAACAGAGTCATCAGTACCGCGGCATTCGGCACAGCCATAGGTCGCAGGAATTACATCTCCGGAAATTATTCAACCGCTATAGGCGATTCCAACCGTGTTTACGGTGCGGGGTCTGTTGCCATGGGACAATACAGTAAAGCCTATGGGGCTTATTCCCTGGCCATTGGTCTGAGCTGCCGTTCAACCGGTAATTATAGTTTTTCACAAGGGAACCAGAATGTGGCCAGCGGTAACCAGAGCTTTTCTGTAAACGACTGGAACACCTCCTCGGGCTATGCAACCGCGACCTTCGGCCAGCAAACGGTCGCCTCGGCCGACCGTGCTTTCGCCTGCGGGGGCTTAACCGTCGCCTCTTCCATCAACACCTTTGCTTCGGGTTTTCAAACTGTAGCTTCCGGTGATAATTCTTTCTCAGGAGGCCTCGGAACCAGCGCAACCAACTTCTGCCAGGCCGCTTTCGGTGCCTACAACATCGTTCCCGGAACCAGTTATCCGAATAATTTTACTCAACCCTCACAAGCAATATTTGTAGTTGGTAATGGAACGAGTGCAATCCTGACTTCAAATGCATTTTTAGTTCAACGAGATGGTCAGGCACGTGCACAGGCCTTCGTCGTTTTCTCTGATAGCACCCTGAAGCGTAATATCAGCCCTTTGACCTCAGTACTGGACAGAGTTGAAAATATTCAACCTGTTTATTACGAATTCAAGAACCAGGAATCAAGTCCTGCCGGACGACAAATCGGATTCCTCGCCCAGGAGGTTGAGCTGGAGTTTCCCGAATTGGTATCCAGGGATTATTCAGGTCATCTTGGCGTTTCATACGATAAAATGACCGCCGTCCTGCTGCAGGCCGTCAAGGAACTCAAAGCAGAGAACGAGGCGCTCAAGGCCAGGATAGAAGCGCTGGAGAAGAAAAAATAAGGGAACCTCATCCTTTCTCCGGGAGGCTGTCGTATAGAGGCAGCCTCTTTTTTTTTGCGGGTTTAAAAGTTCTTTTGCGATGATTGAAAAAACTGTTTTTTCAACCTATAATGCGTATTTTTGACAAAAGCCTGATTATGGATTTTGTAACCTATCTTCTGCTGATCATTCCTCTGGCCATAGCCCCGGGAATAGCCATTGCACTTTTTATATACTTCAGGGATAAATACGAAAAAGAACCTTTCAGGTTATTGCTGGGATGCTTTCTGTTCGGCATCCTGAGTATTGTGCCGGCCGCACTGATTGAAATGGGGGAAGGCATGCTCGGATTCGATGAAACCGGAGGTATGGTGGAGGTCCTTCTGTTTGCTTTTATCGGGGTTGGATTGGTGGAGGAACTGAGCAAGTTCTTTTTTGTCCGCGTTTTTGCCTATCCCAAAAAAGCCTTCAATGAACCCTTCGACGGTATCGTGTATTCTGTCATGGTAGCCATGGGTTTTGCCACCGCCGAGAACATCCTGTATGCGGTACAGCATGGCCTGGGAACCACGGTCATCCGCTTATTTACCGCGGTTCCGCTGCACGCCACCTGCGGGATTATCATGGGCTTTTACCTGGGGCTGGCCAAATTCAGACCCGGGCCCTTCAGATACATCTTTTTGGGGATACTTCTGGCAACCCTGATACACGGAGCATACGATTTCTTTCTCATGCAACAGGATTACCCGGCTCTGGTCATCATGGCCTTTGTGTCACTGGCAGCAGCAGTGACGCTGAGTTTTATTGCTATCCGCAACCACCAGAAACGGAGCCCCTTTGTGAACGCACCGGCCCCGGACGACCAGGATACTAAGCTCCCCGGGGGTCAGGCCAACTGATAACACTTGCCCGGAAGGCTCAGGATAACGCCTTTCAATTCCAGGCTGAGCAGCGTTTTGGCTACTTTGCTGTTGGTCCATCCGCTTTTGGCCACCAGCAGATCAATACCTGCCTTTTCCTGTTCGCCGATGAGGTTACGAAGGATCTTCTCTTCTTCTGATACTTCGGCAAACATCACCGTTTGCGCAGCCACCGACTTCGTGACATCCCACCGCATATTGTAAAGAATGTCTTCTGATGTTTCGATCAAAGCGGCCTTCTGCGTTTTAATGTAACGGTTACATCCACGTGAGTATTCATCACCGACCTTGCCCGGAACAGCAAAAACATCCCTGTCGTATGAATGGGCAATATCGGCCGTGATCAGCGCCCCTCCGCTCTCCGCAGCCTCGATCACCACCAGGGCATCACATAAGCCGGCAATAATGCGGTTGCGCTTGGGAAAATTTTCCCGGTCAGGCGACGTCCCGGAAGGGAAATCAGTCAGCAGACCCCCGTTTTTCAGCATGCGTGCTGCCATAGCCTTGTTTTGCGGAGGATACAGCCTGTCAAGTCCATGCCCCAGCACCCCCAGCGTGGGAATGCCGCACGACAGGGCTTTTTTGTGGGCACAACTGTCAATCCCGAAAGCCAGTCCGCTTACCACCAGAACATTGGCCGATTGCAAGCCTTCCACAATCCTGTTGCAGCATTCTTTGCCGTAAGCCGTCGCCCGCCTGGTTCCGACAATGCCCACTATCCTCGTGTGATTCAGGTCGGCCGTTCCCTTGTAGTAAAGCATAACCGGCCCGTCTGCACACATGCCGAGACGAAAGGGGTAATCCTTGTCCAGGCAGAATAAGGTCCGGATACCGTAACGATCGGTAAACTCCAGTTCCTGTGCAGCCCGTCTGAGCGCCTCTTCCCTTCCGTCGATCAGTTTCTGAACGACCCCTGCTGGTAAGGCTTTGTTTTTCAGAAGGTCTTTTCGTCCGGCACGGAATATTACCTCCAGGCCGCCTCCGTAGGCAAGCAGCTTCTTTGCAGTAATATCACCAATTCCGGGGAGCAGGGTCAGCGCCGTCTCATAGAGACGCATAGAACCCTTTCTGTTTTTTATGAATTTTTAACATAGCCGTTTTTTTTTCACAACATTGATTTATTTGTTGCCGTAAAACTATAAATTTTCTTAGACATACAAAGCTTTCCGAACATTTATTGTCACCGGATATGTTAAGGCCCTAAACTTTAGAGCATGAACAGGCGTTGAAAACCAATATGGTAGGCTTCTTTGGGGATTGCGTGGTTTTTATAATTTTGTGTCCCCCGCTAAAAAATTAGCCTATGAGGAACTTATACACCTGTGTACTCTTCTTACTGATCAGCATCCCCATGGCCGCACTGGCGCAACAGGCCACCATCAAAGGCACTGTTATCAACGGGAAAACAAAGGAAACACTGCCCGGGGTCAACATCACCGTTTCTGCTACTCAGGGCGTGACAAGCGATATGCAGGGCAATTATGTCATAAAAGTGGATCCCGGTAAAATCAAGGTCACCTACTCTTTCGTGGGGTTTACCCCGGTGGTGCGCCATCATGAAGTGAAAGCCGGTGATGTGATCACCGATAATGTGAATATGGATGAAGAATCCATGGTGATCGAAGGCGTGGTCATCAGTGCAGGGAAGTTCGAACAGAAACTCAGCGATGTCACCATATCCATGTCAGTGCTGAAACCCCAGATGATCCAAAGTCAGAATGCCAATGAGGTAACTGAAGCCTTGTCAAAAGTACCCGGACTCGATATCACCGACGGACAGCCCAGTATACGTGGTGGTAGCGGATACAGCTACGGCGCAGGGAGCAGGGTCCTCCTGCTGGTGGATGATATGCCCATTCTTACACCAGATGCGGGAGACGCCAAATGGAACTTTATCCCCGTGGAGAACATTTCACAGATCGAAGTTCTGAAAGGCGCATCATCCGCACTTTTCGGTTCTTCAGCCCTCAATGGAGTGATCAATGTGCGGACTTCTTTCCCGGGAGAAAAACCGCAGACAAAATTTTCGGTGAATTCAGGAATTTTTATGAATCCCAAAAGGAAAGAACTGATCTGGTGGGGGTCCGACAGACCGGGATTTACTGGTATGAGCTTTCTTCATCTTCAGAAATTCGGACAACTTGACCTCGTGGTGGGCGCCAACGGTCTTCTGAAAAGGAGTTTCCGCGAAAGTGACGGCGAAACCCATGGCCGTGTGAATTTTAATATCCGCTACCGCGACCGGAAAATCGAAGGCTTGTCTTATGGGGTGAACGGCAATTTCATGTACCAGGATAAAACCGATTTCTTCCTCTGGCAGAATGCAGATACAGGAGCCTGGAGGCAAAACCCGGATGCTGTTTCAAAAAATGAAGGCTACCGTTTCAATATCGATCCCTACGTGACTATCTTTAACAAAAGAGGAGCACGGCATACCGTCAGGACCCGCTATTTTATCGCCACCAATCTGTTCCGCGAAGACAAGGATAAAAACAACAACGCCGATATGATTTTCGGTGAGTACCAGTATCATAAAAAAAACCGCAAGGAGTGGCTTGATTTTACAGTCGGTTTACTGGCAACTTACGGGCAATCAAAAGCCGAACTTTTTGGAAACCATTTCAGCGTAAATGCCTCAGCCTATACACAACTGGATTTCCGCTTCTGGAAAAAACTCGGGGTTTCAGTGGGGGCAAGACTCGAATATTTCCGGATTGACACCGCGGAAACAGAATCTACTTATGCTATTGTGTTCACCAAAGACACTGTCTCTCTTCCTGTATGGCCCGTTTTCAGACTTGGACTGAATTATCAGCTTTTCAAGTACACCTTCCTTCGTGCTTCTTTCGGTCAGGGCTACCGCTTCCCGACGATTGCCGAAAAATTCATCAAGGCATCAGTCGGGGGACTGAATCTTTTCCCCAACGCCATGCTGAAGCCAGAGACAGGATGGAACGCAGAGATCGGCGTAAAACAGGGCGTGAAGATCGGGAACTGGAACGGATATCTCGACCTGGCAGGCTTCTGGACAGAATACTCAAATATGATGGAATTCACATTTGGTATATATAAACCGGATACAGCAGAGTATGCTACTCTGAATGACATTGGTTTTAAATCAATCAATGTGGGAAAAGCCAGAATCACCGGCTTTGATTTCACCTTTACCGGACAGGGCAGATTCTTCACTCTTCCGGCAACCCTGTTGATCGGTTATACTTATACCAATCCGGTTGACCTCGTGGAAGACTCTGTTTACCTGGCCAATAAATCAACAGAGGACGATATCCTGAAATACCGCTATTATCACTCCGTCAAAGGGGATTTTGAATTGACTTTCGGTCGTTTCAATGCCGGAATTACTTACGTTTTCACAAGTCATGTCGTGAATATTGACAAAACATTTGAAGGAGAACTGATCCCCGGCGTACCATCAACGGCTATTCTCCCGGGATTGAAAGAGTACAGGGATAAACACAATAAGGGGTATTCGGTGCTGGATCTGAGGGTGGGTTTCACACCAACTGAAAACAGCAGGTTTGCCTTACTTGTCAAGAATATCCTCAACGAAGAATATATGACACGCCCGGGCTATATTGAGGCTCCGCGCAATGTGGCCCTGCAATATTCCATCACTTTTTGATCGTTAAGACGCATAAAAAGGTATTGCTGGCCCCGCTGGACTGGGGATTGGGTCATGCCACGCGTTGTATTCCCGTCATCCGCCAACTGCTGGCGCAGGGGCATGAAGTGTTGCTTGCCGGATCAGGGCGTTCTGCCGCACTGCTTTCACAGACTTTTCCCGGGCTGAAACTCATCCCCTTTGAAGATTACAAAATAAGTGTACCGGCCGACCGGAGCCTGGTGTGGCGGATGATCATCAGGCTGCCGCTTCTGCAGGCCAGAATCAATAAGGAAAGAAAAGCATTGCGAAACCTTATCCGTGAACATCAGCCTGACCTGATCATTTCTGATAACCGTTACGGATTGCATCATCCTGAAGTAAAAAGCATCCTGATCACACACCAGCTGCAACTGAAACTACCCGCCGGCATCCGTTTCCTTGAACCCCTGGCCTGGGCTTTACTGAAGCGCAAATTCAGGCATTTCGATGAAATCTGGGTTCCTGATCATGAAGAACATCCTGGTCTGGCCGGAGAACTCTCACATCCCCGGTATCACCTGCCCCGATTAAGATATATCGGGTTCCTCAGCCGTTTCAGTGAACAGGCAGTGATGATCGCGAATATGCATACTACAAAGAAGTATGAACTGATGGTCCTGATCTCCGGGCCTGAGCCTCAGCGTTCCTGCTTTCAGGAATTGCTGACTGAACAGATACGCATGTCGGGAATCAGGGCATGTATGATCACCGGCCGCCCCGGTGAGATCCCCGAGTCTTCTGCAGAGGGAATCGACACCTTTCCGCATGCAGATGATCAGACTATGATGGAACTGATTTCTGCATCGGAGCAGTTGATCTGTCGCCCCGGCTATTCAAGTCTCATGGATCTGATGGTGTGGAAGCGGAATGCCATATTGGTCCCGACACCCGGACAAACAGAGCAGGAATATCTGGGCGGACTGATGATGAAGAACGGATGGTTTTTTTCATGCAGGCAAAAAGGGCTGGTGTTAAAAGAGGCCTTGTTATCAGCACGTCAATACCACGGCTTTCCTGAAGGCATGAATCCTTCTGCACAGGCACTTCTGCCGGAAACCCTCTGATCAGCCATCAGATTTCCCCGGAATCATTATATTTGTCGGATTGGAAACAATTTGATATCTATGGATTTTCTCAGCCAGGGTTTCATTCTGAAATTTCTGAAGTTTGCCTGCGTAGGTCTGAGCGGCCTCCTGGTGGATTTCGGTGTTACCTGGTTTTTAAAAGAAATCGTGAAGATCCACAAATACGTGGCGAATGCAATCGGTTTCACCCTGGCAGCTACCTCCAACTATGTCCTGAACAGGATATGGACCTTTGACAGTCACAACCCGGCCATCGCCACCGAATATATCAAATTCCTTGTAATATCTATCATCGGTCTGGGGATCAATACGCTAATCTTGTGGCTGCTGGTGAGTAAGGCCCGCCAGAAATTCTACCTTTCAAAGCTTTTCGCGATTGCCGTCGTGACCATCTGGAACTTTTTTATGAACTGGATTTTCACGTTTAATGTGAGTCCCTGATTACTGAAGCCATGTCACTGCCTCCAGGATGCGAGCCCGCCTGCCGGGGATGTTATCACCGGGATATTCCTCTGGATAAAAGCCTGGCCCAGAAGACAGCCTGGCTGAAAAAAATCCTGAAGCCGTGGGAAGATAAAATACTTGACTTTTCGTATGTTCCCTGGGACGATCAGCTCGCATACAGGGATAAGGTCAGCCTGAATGCTGTATTCGAAGAGGGCCGGTGGTGTTTTGGTTTGCCCCGCAAACAGAGGGTCATCAGGATCCCGGATTGTCCGGTGCATGCGCCGCTGATCAATGAGAATATGAAGGTTCTGACCCGCTACCTTCCGGGCCCGGAAGAGCTGCCCCTGGCGTTTTATGTTCAGTCAGGCAAACAACTGATCCTGGTCGTCAGGGCTGCAGGACTGGAAGGCTTTCATTGGCCGGAACCTTTGCTCAGAGAACTGATGGCTCAGGGCAACGAAGGCATATGGCTGCACCTGAATCCGGAAGCCGGCGAAAAAGTCTTGTCACGCTACCAATGGCATCTCCTCTATGGGAAGCCACGGTCTATGAGCCCCCTGAAACTCATCTACGGTCCGATGTCGTATCAGCAGGTGATTCCCTCACTTTATATTAAGGCAATTCAGATCTGTCAATCCTTTTTTGATTTCAGTCCTGGCGACGGGATTGCTGATCTCTATTGCGGTACCGGTGGTTCGCTGGTGGCCTGGACCCGTGCCGGGGCGCAGGGCATCGGAGTTGATATCAATGGTGAGGCCGTTGAATGTGCACGGATGAATGTCATGGGAACCCTTGTTCTGCGGGGAAAATGTGCCGACAGGCTCAGTCAGATCGACGAATGGATCCAATACAAACAGATCAGTCGGTTTTTGGTCTACACCAATCCTCCCAAAACAGGAATGGAGGAGGAGACGCTTCACTGGCTGATGCATACCGCCAGGCCCGTGCGCATGGCCTATATGAGTTGCTCCGCGTCAACCATGGCCGCAGATCTGAAGCAATTGTCTGATCATGATTACCGCGTGGTGTCGGTGTATCCATTCGATTCTTATCCGCGAACACATCATGTGGAATGTCTCGCCTTGCTGGAACGCTAAAAAACGAGGGTAAAGGTGGTGCTTTCTCCCGGCGTGGATCGCACGTAAATCGTGCCTTTGTGTAAATGCATGATCTGCCGGGCCAGGCTGAGTCCAATGCCCGAACCATCCTTCTTAGAAGTAAAAAACGGGATAAAAATTTTATCCATCAGGTCCGAAGGTATTCCGGGACCGTTATCGCTTACCTGCAGATAAACACTGCTGCCTTCTGCAAATGCCGTCATACTAATGGCCGGACTCCGGGTTTCCCTGAGAGCATATGCGGCATTCAGGATGAGATTGATCAGGACCTGCTCAACCAGGTCGGGGTCGGCTGTAACCATCAGGTTTTCTGGAAAAACCTGTGTTTCGAACCGTATCCCCTGTTGGTCCAGATCACGCTGCAGCAAACTGCCGGCGCGGTTAAACAAATCCCTGACAGGTATGTGCCTGAAACCCGGACGCGGAATCCGGGTCAGGTTACGGTATATGTCAACAAAACGAAGCAAGCCGGCACTCCTGTTCTCTATGGCCTGCAAGGCTTCTTTCATCTCCGCAGCCTCTTCCGCGCCGAGCCGGATATCCTCCTGTTGCAAGGTGTTTCCGGTTTCAATCAATCCCCGCATACTGCCGGCCAGCGATACGATCGGGGTAATGGAATTCATGATTTCATGCGTGAGAACCCGGGTCAGTTTCTGCCACGATTCAATTTCGTTTTCTTCAAGTTCCCCATGAATATTCTGAATGCTGACCAGCATGTATTCCTCACCCCTCATACGGAATTCAGTGGCGTATATCGAAAGTCGCATCAATTCATTACCCAGAAAGATCTTGCTCAGACCATTTTCACCCCCTTTTAACTCCTGCACCATTTTTCCGAAAGCCTCATCTATGCCTTTCAGCTCGCTGATGTTTTGCAGTGCCGGTATCCTCAGCATGCGCCTGAGCGCATTATTCACCAGGTCAACCTTTCCTGAACGATTGAAAACAATGATCCCGATACTGATGTGTTCTACAATAGTCAGCAGGTACTGGTAATGCTCCTCCTTCTCAATACGGTTGTCCCTGAATCGCTGAACCACTTCATTGAAGCTTTTGTTCAGATCATCAAATGAGCGGCCCCTGAAAGATGAAGTAAAACTGAGAGAGAAATCATCGAAACTGATGGCCTCGAAAAACCGCTTCATCCGGCGGTTGTTGCTCTCTGCAAGAGAGATCAGAAGGATCAGAAACCCCAGGGAAACCAGGATCAGGATCACAGGCAGAAAAATAAAATCAGTCGTCAGGAACAGACTGACAGCGGCCGACAGACACGCAGCCCATCCGACAGCATACAAAACCGCCAGTAACCTGAAGTTTTTAAATATCATATTTCTCCATTCTTCTGTATAATGAAGCACGGGTCAGACCCAGCTCACGGGCGGCCCTGCTGATGTTACCCCCGTGTTTTTCCACCACTTTCCTGATCATTATTTTTTCAGCTTCACTCAGATTCATATGTTCTGGTAAACTGATCCCCTCAGGATTATCAGGAAGACCGCCAAGAAAATCAGCAGCCTCCAGAACCACAGACTCACTCATGATCACTGCTCGCTCCACCGCATGCTGCAGCTCCCTGATATTCCCCGGCCAGTGGTGTTTCTCGAGCCTTCTGAAAACCTGCTCAGGGATACGCTTGCCCGGCATTTTGTATTTTGTGCAATACAATTCAAGAAAGTAATTGGCCAGCAGAGGAAGATCTTCCAGCCGTTCACGCAGCGGGGGAACGTTAATCTCCACCGTGTTGATCCTGTACAACAGGTCCTGCCTGAATTTCCCGGCTTTGACCATCTGATATAAAGGCATATTGGTCGCGCAAATCAGTCTCACATCCACCGGAATCTCCCGCGAAGTCCCCAGGCGAGTCACCCGGCGGCTCTGAAGTACTGTGAGCAGTTTCGACTGAAGACCCTGGCTCAGATTGCCAATTTCATCAAGGAATATCGTGCCTCCGTCGGCCACTTCAAAGCGTCCCGCCCGGTCTTCACGGGCATCCGTGAAGGCCCCTTTTCGGTAACCGAATAATTCACTCTCAAACAAAGTTTCCGTAATGGCGCCGAGATCTACACCCACAAAACCCTTTCCGCTGCGGGAAGACGCCTGGTGTATGGCCCGTGCGATTACTTCTTTCCCTGTTCCGTTCTCACCGAGAATAAGAACGTTCGCATCCGTCGGCGCCACTTTCATCGCTGTGGCAAGAACCTTCTTCATTGATGGTGCCTCCCCGATCAGCCGGATGCTGTCATCCTCCGTATCTGAACTCAGTGTACGGTTAATGCTTTTCAACTGCTGTGATTCCACCAGCGATTTACGCTGTCTCAGCGCTGCAGTCAATGTGGCCAGCAAACGGCTGTTGTCCCATGGCTTCAGCAGAAAATTACTGGCCCCCTCCTGTATGGCCTGAACCGCCAGTTCCACGTCCCCGAAGGCCGTGATCAGTATGATCACCGCCGCAGGATCATGCTGCAGGATCTGATCCATCCACCAGAATCCCTCTTTCCCGCTGATGGCATCCCTTGAAAAATTCATATCAAGAAAAATCACATCATATGGATCAGCCTGTATCTGTGATAAGGCCTGACCCGGGTCTGCCTCTGTATGAACGGTTTTCACATGCTGCCGCAAAAATATCCTGGCAGCCGTCAGTACATCGGGATCATCGTCGATGATCAGAACCCGGGCATCAATTTTTTCCATCATTCACCAATTTGCAAATCAAAAGGTAAAAGTATTAAAAATGTACGAATGCGGACACCAGTGGGCGCAGGCGTACATTTTTTTTACAGAATAAAAAAGGGACTCGCTTATAAAGCGCACGAAAACAGCCACATAAAAGACTGGCACATCCTTGGTCTGATGAAAATCTCAGGGAAGCCATTCAACAAAACCAGCCTTAACATGGAAGTGATCAGAACAAAAGCTGCCAGCAGGGTTTTTCACGCCAATGAAGTAGCTACCATAGCCCTTAATAAAGTGAGCATACAGGTGAATAAAGGCGAATTTGTATCCGTGATGGGGCCATCGGGCTGCGGCAAAACCACTTTGCTGAATATCCTGGGTATGATCGACCACATCACCTCCGGTGAATATTGGTTCATGGGCAAACAGGCCGACCGCCTGGGTGAAAGGCAGAGGAGCTTTTTGCGAAAGAAGAATATCGGCTACGTCTTCCAGGGTTTCAACCTGATTGATGCGCTCAGTGTGTTTGAAAACATTGAACTTCCTTTGATTTATCTGGGGATACGGCCCGCAGAGAGAAAGAAAATGGTTTATGAAAGACTGGAACAGCTTGATCTCCGGCACAGGGCCCGTTATTATCCGCCGCAGCTATCAGGGGGACAGCAGCAAAGAGCCGCCATTGCCCGCGCCATGGTGGCCTCTCCTTCACTGATCCTCGCTGATGAACCCACAGGGAATCTGGATTCAACGCACGGTGAAGAAGTCATGCGGCTGCTCGGAAAGCTGAATGAAGAAGGGACAACCATCGTCATGGTCACGCACTCCCAGCGCGATGCGGACTATGCCCAACGGGTCATCCGTTTGTTCGACGGGCAGGTCGTAAGTGAAGACATACGAACGAAATTTTTAGTGTAACGCTCAGGATATATGTTGGCCAATTATCTGAAAATAGCGCTTCGTAATCTGGTGAAGCACCCGGCTCAGGCCGCGCTCAATATAGGCGGTTTCAGTATCGGGATTGCGGCCTTTATCCTCATTGTCTTTTATGTCACCGATGAACTGAGTTATGACCGCTATCATTCCAGGGCTGACCGCATCTTCAGGGTAGCGACCAGCCTTGACCTGAACGGAGTGGGCGAAAAAGCATCCAGCTGTGCATTTCCCCTGGCCCCAACCCTCCAGAAAGAACATCCGGACAAGATTGAAGCCGTGTGCCGCTTCTTTAATTTTCAGGCGAAACAGCACCTGATGACTTACGGGAAAGAGAAACATTATGAAAAGAACTTCTTTCTTGCAGATTCAAGCATCACAGATATTTTTGATTTAAATATTATTAAAGGAGACTCCCTGCATCCGCTCGATACGGCCGGATCCATGATGATATCAGAGCGTATGGCGCTGAAGTATTTCGGAAGCACAGATCCCGTGGGAAAGACCATGGCCTTCGGCAGCGGACTTCCCCTGACCGTTACCGCCGTCTTCAGCGACATTCCTGCGCAGTCTCATTTTCGCTACGATTTTCTGGCTTCCATGAGCACACTGAGGAAGATCTACAAACCTTCAATGCTCCGGGGATGGATATGGAACCCTTGCTGGACGTATGTACTGCTTAAAGAAGGCGTATCCCGTGAAGCGGTTGATCAGGTGCTTCCCGGTTTCATGCGGGAGCACATCCAGGCCGGAAAAGTAAGTATTTCCAATGCATGGCTGCAGCCACTGACCGATATTCACCTGAAAAGTAATCTGGACTATGAAATACAGGAAAACGGAAACATTAAATATGTTTACATATTGATCATAATAGCAATATTTATTATTGTGATCGCCTGTATCAACTTCATGAATCTATCAACGGCGCGTTCTGCAAACCGCGCCCGGGAGATCGGAATGCGTAAAACCCTTGGGGCGCTCCGCATACAACTGATTGCACAGTTCGTGACCGAAGCGGCCCTGGTCGTGGCCTGCTCCATTCTTCTGGCCCTGGCCTGGGTGGAATTATCACTCCCCCTGTTCAACGAATTCACCGGAAAGAACCTGGACCCCGGGATATTGTTTCAATGGGAGCTGATCTGGATACTGCCCGCTTCTCTTCTGACCCTGAGCCTGC
This sequence comes from uncultured Bacteroidota bacterium, assembly GCA_937934705.1. Taxonomy (GTDB): domain Bacteria; phylum Bacteroidota; class Bacteroidia; order Bacteroidales; family CAIWKO01; genus CALGYY01. The sequence goes on along the minus strand of CALGYY010000044.1, from coordinate 12,199 downwards.
TGGCCGGTTTGTATCCTGCGTTCTACATGTCTTCTTTCAGACCGATCGCGGTGCTGAGAGGAGTGTTCAAACCCGGACTGAAATCAGGCTACCTCCGCCAGTCTCTTGTGGTGCTGCAGTTTGCCCTCGCCAGCATATTGATTGTTTGTACCATCGTCTTGATCTGCCAGGTGCGGTATACAGAAAAAAAAGATCTGGGGTTCAATCAGGAGCAGTTGATCCTGATCAATATCGAGAACACCAAAATGACCGTCCGCTTTGATGAAATGAAGGCGCAACTATTAAAATCCCCATACATTAAAGCCGTTACCGGTTCGGAAGATATTCCCGGAGCTTTTCACAACACGCATGAATTCAGGCCGCACGGATATCTCGAAGACCAGTGGTATTATTTTCCCACCCTTGTTGTCAGGGAAGACTTTGTTAAAGTTATGCAGATGGAAATTGTGGCTGGCCGTGATTATTGCAGCGACAGTGTGAACGACCGAAGCAAGGCCATACTTGTAAACGAGGCCATGGTGCGTTACATGGGTTATACCAGCAACGAAGAGGCCCTGGGTAAAAAATTCTCCTCATACAACGGTGAAGAAAAAATAACAGGCGTTGTCAGGGATTTTCATACCAACAGCCTCTATTCTGCCATACAGCCCTTTGTGCTCAACCTCAAAGAGAGTCCCGAAGAAAGGGCTTTTTATACCCGTTACATGATCGTCAGGGTAGAAGAAGGCCGCGAACAGGAAGCCCTGGCTTTCATTGAGCAATGCTGGAATACTTACCGGCTGCCCCATCCCTTCACCTGGTCATACCTAAGCGATGAACTGAATAAACTCTATGTGAACGACCATAAATTGTCACGACTGGCCATTGTATCCTCGCTTTTGGCCATTTGTATCGCCTGCCTGGGTTTGCTCGGGCTGGTTTCCTATTCCATCGAATCCAGGTCAAAAGAAACAGCCATGAGGAAACTGCTGGGCGGTTCGGTATGGACCCTGACCTGGCTCCAGTTCCGCTCTTTTATGGTTTTGGTGGCAGTTTCCGCCTTCTTCTCCATACCCGGAGCGTTGTGGATCTCTCTGAACTGGCTTTCGCATTTCGCCTTCAGGACCACTTTCCCCTGGTGGAGCTTCTTCGTGGCCGTGGGCATTACCCTGATGAGTGCCTTCTTAACAGTACTGATCCCTGCCATCAGGGCATCAGGAATCAACATAGCAGGAAATATTAAGCATAACGGATAGATTATGAACTATTAACCAGAATGAACCAAAAATTGAAATTATGAAAAGGATGATGAATGTAGCTGCCTGGGCAGCATTGTTTCTGGCTCTCCCTTTTATCCTGGGAGGCTGTGGTCATTCAGCAGGTGACTGCGATATCAAACAGGTTCCGCTGAAGGATTTCTTTAAAAACCCCGAGAAAACAGGCTTTCAGATATCGCCTGACGGGAAGTACCTGTCTTACCTTGCACCCTGGGAAACCCGATTGAACATTTTCGTGCAGGAAATCGGGAAAGAAGAAGTCGTAAGGCTGACAGAGGAAAAGAACCGCGATATCGGAATGTACTTCTGGGCTAATGAAAACCGCATCCTCTTCCTCAAAGATAAGGGGGGTGATGAAAACTTCAGGCTCTGGGGCGTCAATGCAGACGGAAGCAGCCTGATCTGCCTGACCGATTTTGATTCGGTCACCACACAGATCATCGATCGCCTGGAAGATATTCCCGACGAAGTCATCATCGGGCTGAACAAACGGAATAAGGAGATCTTCGACGCCTACCGCCTGAATATTGTGACCGGCAAAATGGAGATGATCGCCGAAAACCCGGGAAACATCGAGTCATGGATGACCGACCATGAAGGCAAGTTGAGAATTGCCGTGGCCACCGATGGTGTAAATCGTTCTTTGTTATACAGGGCCACCGAAAAGGATGCTTTTGAAGTGATTATCACGACCAACTTCAGGGAATCGCTGGATCCGCTGTTTTTCACTTTCGACAATCAGAACATTTATGCAGCATCTAATATCGGTCGTGATAAAACCGCTATTGTTGAATACAACCTGGCCGAAAAAAAGGAAGTTAAGATCATTTACGAGAATCCCGATTATGATGTCAGCCAGCTGAGCTATTCCCGGAAACGTAAAGTGATCACCGCAGCCAGCTACACCTCATGGAAACGTGAGCGTCACTTCTTTGACAATGAGATCAAGGCCATCTTTGAAGACGTGGCCAAACAGGTCAATGAAGAGGTAGAAGTCAGTTTCAGTGCGATGACCAAAAACGAGGATCAGTTTATTGTGCGTACTTACAGCGACAGAACCCTCGGCTCATATTATCTTTACAATGCCGGCACCAAAAAGCTGGAAAAGCTTCATGAAGTCAGCCCCTGGCTGAAAGCGGAAGAAATGGCCGTGATGAAACCCATTGAGTTTAAATCACGCGATGGGCTGACCATTCATGGTTATCTGACCATGCCCAATTGCGGGCAGGACAAGAATTTACCCGTGGTGGTGAACCCGCACGGTGGTCCGTGGTACCGCGATTCCTGGGGGTTTAATCCCGAGATACAATTCCTGGCCAATCGCGGTTATGCGGTTCTCCAGATCAACTTCAGGGGTTCCACAGGTTACGGCCGGAATTTCTGGGAAGCCTCCTTCAAGCAGTGGGGCAAGACCATGCAGGATGATATCACCGATGGCGTGAACTGGCTCATCAGCGAAGGAATTGCAGACAAGGACCGCATCGCCATTTACGGGGCGAGTTACGGAGGATATGCTACCCTGGCCGGCCTCACTTATACTCCTGATCTCTATTGCTGCGGGGTTGACTATGTGGGCGTTTCCAACCTTTTCACCTTCATGAAGACCATTCCGCCTTACTGGAAACCTTTCATGGAGATGATGTATGAAATGGTGGGTGATCCCAAAAAGGACAGCCTGCTGATGGCTGAGGCCTCACCGGTTTTCCACGCCGACAAGATCAAGGCGCCGCTCTTTGTTGCCCAGGGGGCCAATGACCCCAGGGTCAATAAGGCGGAATCAGACCAGATGGTCGACGCCCTGAAGAAGCGAGGCGTAGAGGTTGAATATATGGTGAAAGACAACGAAGGTCACGGCTTTTACAACGAAGAAAACCAGTTCGATTTCTATGAGGCTATGGAGAAGTTCCTGGCCAAACACATGAAAAAGGAATAAGAGAATTGAATCATTCCATGCGCAAAAGGCCGTCAGTGATGAACGGCCTTTTGCGCTTATTTTATACCTTTGTCCCTTCAGCCGGGAAAACCCAAAACCAAGATCATGTCGATAGAAGTTGCTCAGATCAGCAAGCTTTACGGTAAGCAAAAGGCCCTGGATGCCGTTTCCTTCATTATCCGCTCCGGAGAAATCGTCGGACTCTTAGGCCCGAATGGTGCAGGCAAATCAACCATGATGAAGATCCTGGCCTGCTTTATTCCGCCCACTTCCGGAATTGCAAAGGTTTGTGGCTTTGATGTTCAGGAACAATCCCTGGAAGTCCGCCGGAAAGTTGGCTACCTGCCCGAGAACAATCCACTGTACCTCGATATGTATGTTAAAGAATACCTGGCATTTATAGCCGGTATTTATAAGATCAGGAACAAAGTGGCCCGGGTGATGGAAATGATTTCGGTAACCGGTATAGAAGCAGAACAGCGCAAGAAAATCGGGGCGCTTTCAAAGGGTTACCGGCAAAGGGTGGGCCTGGCCCAGGCTATGATTCACGAACCCGAGGTGTTGATTCTGGATGAACCCACCAGCGGTTTGGATCCCAACCAACTGGTCGAAATCAGAAACCTGATCACTACCATTGGAAAAGAGAAGACCGTGATACTGTCTACCCATATCATGCAGGAAGTAGAGGCGGTTTGCGACAGGGCGATTATTATCAATAAAGGACTTATCGTTGCCGATGACAAGACCAGCATTCTGGCCGGAAAATTCAGCGGAAACAGTATCGTTGTTGCTGAATTCGACAAAGCGGTTGAAAGGAATGCCCTTTTGAAAATCCAGGGAGTGAAATCCGCCAGGCCCCTCGCAGGGAATTCCTGGGAACTTGAATCGGACGCTTCCGCAGACATCCGTTCGGATGTGTTCAGATTTGCTGTTGATAAAGGAATTACCGTGCTTTCGCTTCAGAAGAAGGAACAGGCCAGCATTCAGGAAGTATTTCAGCAGCTCACGAAAAAATAGAGTCTGTATAATACGTCAACACGTTCGCAAAATTTTTGTAATTTTGCAGCCTGATTGTGGAAAGATTTGATAGATTGCAACCACAGAAAAAAATGCTAAAGCTGTTTTTCTGCCTTCCAATCCCAAGTTTCCACCACTTTTTATTAACTAAATTTCTTTATCATGGGATACTTATTTACATCCGAGTCCGTCTCTGAAGGACATCCGGATAAAATCGCCGACCAGGTTTCGGATACTATGCTGGACGAGTTCCTGCGCCAGGATCCTGATTCCAAAGTGGCCTGCGAAACAATGGTGACAACCGGTCTGGTCATGTGTTTCGGGGAAGTCCGGACCAGGGCCTACGTTGATATTCATGAAAAGGTGCGCAGCCTGATCCGGAATATCGGCTACACCAAGTCAGAATACCAGTTCGATGCAGATTCATGCGCCATCCTCAATGCACTTCACGAACAATCTCCCGACATTAACCAGGGGGTCGTGAGGGCCAAAAAAGAAGACCAGGGCGCCGGCGATCAGGGAATGATGTTTGGCTATGCCAACCGTGACATGGACAATTATATGCCTTTGCCGGTTGAACTTTCCCACATTCTTTTACAGGAACTGGCAGCAATCAGGAAGGCCGGGCGACAGATGAAGTATTTGCGGCCTGACGCCAAATCGCAGGTCACCGTGGAGTATGACGACAACAATAAACCCTTGCGTATCGACACCATCGTGATCTCCACTCAGCACGACGAGTTTGTCAGGGCCAAAAACCCGGGCAATCCGAAAGAGGTAAAAGAAGCGGAGTTAAAAATGCAGCTTCGTATTAAAGAGGATATTGAAACGATATTGCTACCACGGGTTCTGAAAACCCTTCCGGAAAGGGTGAAAAAACTCTTCAAGGGGAAGGTCAAGCTCTTTGTGAACCCCACCGGAAAATTTGTTATCGGCGGACCTCATGGCGACAGCGGCCTTACCGGACGCAAGATCATTGTGGATACCTATGGCGGTAAAGGCGCCCACGGTGGAGGTGCTTTCTCTGGTAAAGACCCCTCAAAAGTTGACCGTTCGGCAGCCTATGCTACCCGGCATATCGCCAAAAATCTGGTGGCTGCAGGCGCTGCTGATGAAGTACTCGTTCAGGTGGCCTATGCCATCGGCGTGGCACAACCGGTAGGCTTGTATGTGAATACCTACGGCACCTGTAAGGTGAAGGACAAGACAGGTAAGGTGCTCAGCGATGGCTTACTGGCCGAAAGAGTACAAAAACTTTTCGACCTGAGGCCTTTTGCCATTATCGAGCGCTTCGGGCTGAAAAACCCCATCTTCCTGCCCACAGCTACCTACGGGCATTTTGGCCGCGACAATTACAGGGCTGAAGTTGAAGTGACCTATAAATCAAAGGAAACGCAGACCCGTAAAGTCAATGGCATCGAGAAAACCTTCAAAAAAGTGGAATTCTTTGCCTGGGAAAAACTTGATTACGTGGCAAAGATCAAAAAGGAATTCGGACTGAAATAAGGCCCCGTACACTTTCAGGTAATTCCTGATACGTTAGTTAAACAAAAAAGGCTGTCTTTCGGGACAGCCTTTTTTGTTTGAGGACCGCTGAATTAATGTTTCACGATCAGCTTCCTGGTGAAATAGGCCTGTCCGTCAACCAGCAGGGAGTAGAAATACACCCCGTTGCTGAAACTGTTGGTGTAAACCTTAATGATTCCGGTCTGATCTGTAATCTCGCTTTCGTAAACCATATTTCCCAGCAGGTCTCTGATCACAAACTGATGACTGTAAGCAGAAGCCGGCGGGAAGGTATAACTGAAGGAAGTGTATGAATTGGCCGGATTGGGGTAAGCATTGGAGAAAACAATCTTATCATTTTTAATCTCCTGCACGGATGATCCCAGCGAACAATCATAATTCACAATCACACTAACAGAATCATTGACATTGTTCATGTCGAAAAAAGTATACATGATCGAGCTTATTCCGATATTTCCGTGTGCCTTGTATTCACCGATGAAGTCCAGTGAAGTGGAATCAGGCAGAATATCAATGGAATAGGTGGAAATATAGGTGCTGGGCAGGTAACAATTCAGCCAGCAAAATGAATTCTCTGATCCTGCCACCAGGCTGATCTCTTTCTTTTTCACCTTAACACTCAGAGTATCAGTGTTATTATTGGTGCAGTAGAGGTAGGAATATACCGTTCCTGTAGTATCGCCGGTAATGGTAATCACCTGCCCGTTCGTCAGCGCCCCGCCGGTCCATGAAAGCGATAGGCTTTGTGCGTATACTGTAACCAGCACAAAAAGAGTGAATCCCAGAAAAAGTAGCCCTCTCTTCATACAAATTGGATTTTTTATTTATATTTTTGTATCAGCAAATGTAATCAAAATCAAAGCGAAAAGCAAGACATATTTTTATGCAACGCAAAAATAACACAATTATTATTCCTGCGAAATTAACTAAACCGATTTAGCATTTTTTAACATTTAAATATCAACATATTCCGATGTTTATTTATTTTTGTCACTGAGTTCAAACCAAATCAAACCCCTTATGAAAAAGTTCTTCGTTATTGTTTTGGGTGCCGCCTTCATCCTGATGGTGAACCTGGCGGCTGGTCAGTCACAACGTACAGTTCTCATTGAGGAGTTCACCAATGCCTCCTGCGGCCCCTGCGCTTCTGCCAATCCCGCCTTAAATACCCTGTTAACCACCAATGAGGCCAAAGCGGTAGCGGTGAAATACCAGTGGTATTTCCCGGGTTATGACCCCATGCATTATCACAATCCGGTCGAAGCCAATGCGCGCATGTCGTACTACGGGCTGAATGGTGTTCCTCATGTGATGGGCGACGGGAATGTATTTAACAACCATCCCAACAGTCTTACTCAGACCCTGATCAACAATATGTATGCAACCCCTTCACCCTTTACCATGACGCTGGATCATGTGATTTCACCGGATTTTGATTCAGTTTATATTGATCTTATCATCACATGTACCCAGGCCGTTAGCGGCAACCTCGTAGCTCATGTTGTCCTGGAAGAGAATGAAATACATTTTGCAACCGCCCCCGGGTCCAACGGAGAAACCGAATTCTATGATGTGATGCTGAAAATGTATCCCAACCAGTCAGGAACAACCCTGGCCACTTCGTGGGCCGTGGGAGATGCCGATACGCTGAGCTTTGCAGAAGCATTGCCCTGGTACGTTTACAATGTAAATCAGCTTTGCGTGGTTGCTTTTGTTCAGGACAATACCGGCAAGAACGTCAAACAGGCAGTACGCAGCGCCCCCATCACACAGAGCGGAAGCACAACCCTGGATGCGGGTCTTTCCGCTATGACCAATGTTCCGGCTTTTTCGTGCGACAGTGTTTTCACGCCCACTGTTACCCTGAAGAACTATAACAGCACTGTTCTGACATCCTGCGATATCAACTGGGTGCTTGATAACGGCACGGTCAATACCCAGGCATGGACCGGAAGCCTGGCCCAGAATGCTACCGCAAACATTACTCTGCCTGCAGTGACTGCAAGCGGCGGAACCCATGCTTTCAAGGTTTATGTAAGCAATCCAAATGGCAGTAACGATCTTTATCCGATCAACAACACCCAGGAGAAAACGGTCAATATTGTTACTACATACAGCCAGATTCCGGTAACCGAAGGCTTCCAGGGGACTTTCCCTCCGGCCTTGTGGATCAAGAATGACCTGAGCACCAATGGTACCTGGGACCAGGCTACTGTAGGCGGCTTCGGTACCAGCAACAGATCAGCCACGCTGGAGTTCTTCAACATCACCAGCGGAACTTTTGAACTGATCATGCCGGCCATGGATCTTACAGACGATACCAGTGCACAGCTGACCTTCAACGTTGCTTATGCTCAGTATGGAACCTATCAGGATCGCCTCAGGGTTGCCGTTTCAACCAACTGCGGTACCACATGGACCAATGTCTATGATAAAGTCGGTTCAGGTTTGGCTACAGCTCCTGCAACCACCAGCTTCTTCGTTCCCACCTCATCACAATGGCGCGCAGAAAGTGTCGACCTGACTTCTTATGCCGGGAATCCTGAAGTATTTGTCAAGTTTGTCGGCATCAGCAATTATGGGAACAACCTTTATGTTGATGATGTGAACATTCAGGCCACCAGCAGTGGTATCAGCAGCAGCACTGCAGCTGAGGCATCGGTCAATGTTTTCCCGAATCCTTTTGCCGGGGAAACCCGCATTGAAATCGTGCTTCCTGAAGAGACCACGGTCAGCGTAACGGCTTTCAATACCCTTGGCGAAACCGTATTCTCCACAACTCCTGAACTGATGAACCAGGGAACCCATTCACTGCTTTTCGACGGAACCAACCTTCCTGTCGGCGTTTATTATATCAATGTTCTGATGAATGAGCAGGTGGTGACGAAAAAGGTCAGCCTGATTAAATAATTAAGGTTTATTTTGCGGAACCGGTGGGCTCAATTATTGCTGAGGCCGCCGGTTCCTTTCAAATCATAACCTATGAAATACACCATTCTGTTTTTACTGGCTGCATTTTGCCTGTCATTCACCGTTAATGCACAGGAAACACCTGAGAAAAAAGCCCACAAACTCCCGGTTGTGAATGTTAAAACACTCGACGGAAAAATCGTCAGCACCTCAACTTTTACAAACGATCCAGACGGAGATGGCCCCGGACTTCCCAAACCCATTATTCTGAGCTTCTGGGCCACCTGGTGCAAGCCTTGTGTTTCTGAACTTACAACCATTTCTGATGTTTATGAGGACTGGCAGGCAGAAACCGGCGTAAAACTGATCGCTGTTTCCATTGATGATTCAAGGACCTCCGCCGGCGTTAAACCGCTGGTTGATGGCAAGGGTTGGGAATACGAAATCTATCTCGATGTGAACAGCGATTTCAAAAGGGCGATGAACATTAACCTTGTTCCCCACACCTTTGTTCTGAATGGCAACGGGGAAATCGTCTGGCAGCACACCACCTTTTCCCAGGGAGCAGAACTGGGATTGATTGACATTGTCAGGAAGGTGATCGCAGGGGAACCCATTCCCCAGGAATAACATAAGTTTGTAACAATAATCTTTTGCTTTGAAAACACTCCGGCTTTACCTTTTGCATGGCCTGATCACCGCAGCCCTTGGTGTTTCATTCATCTCAGCCCATGGGCAGAACTTTCTTCAGAACAGCCAGATTCATGGCAATTTCCAGGCTGATGTGATGTACTATCTCAAGGATTCGCTCATCGGTGCACCTGATGTGCCTGAAAAGCTCCTGCTGAACGGATTTACTAATATTGTTTATTCCAACGGCCCATTCTCTGCAGGACTGCGTTATGAAAATTATATGAATGCTCTCCTGGGTTTCGACCCCAGGTATAAAGGCAACGGGATTACCTACCGCTATGCCTCGTTTACGAAAGATAACTTCGACATCACTGCGGGGAATTTCTATGAACAGTTTGGAAACGGATTGATTTTCAGGAGTTATGAAGAAAGAAACCTGGGATTTGATAATGCGATGGACGGCATCCGTGTGAAGTACACTCCGGTGAAAGGCCTGACCATTAAGGCTGTTTACGGTTATCAGAGGATGTTCTTCGACAAAGGGACCGGGATTGTTCGTGGCGGTGACCTGGAGATCTCTGTGAATGATGTATTCAAGAAACTGGAGGGGGCAAAAACCCGTTATATTCTTGGTGGTTCAGTGATCAGCAAGTACGAAAAGGATAAGGATCCTGTTTATAAACTGCCGGAGAATGTGGCGGCTTTCGCCGGACGCGGAAATATCATTTTCGGTGGCTTCAACATCGGTGCCGAATATGCCTATAAGATCAATGACCCTTCTGCCGCCAATAAGAGGATCTATAAGCCGGGAGAAGCTTTGCTGATACAGGCGGCTTATTCCAGAAAAGGATTAGGCGTTCTGCTTGCGGCAAAAAGGATTGACAATATGGATTTCCGCTCAGAACGGGATGCCGTGGGGAATGCCCTGATCATAAACTTTCTGCCGCCACTGACCAGGCAGCACATATACAGCCTGCCCTCCATGTATCCTTATGCCACACAGCCGGGTGGTGAAATCGGCCTGCAGGCCCAGGTCGTTTATACGATTAAGAAAAAGAGTAAACTCGGAGGAAAGTACGGAACCACCATCACACTGAATTATTCAAGAGCCAACTCCATTGTGAAAGAAAGAGTCGATGATCTCACACCCATTGATTCCAGCGGCACTTTAGGTTATAAATCTCCTTTTTTTGCCATCGGAAAAGAAACCTATTTTGAAGATGCCAATATCGAGATCAGCCGGAAATTCTCCAAGCTGTTCAAAGCCAGTCTTACCTACGCATATCTGACCTATAATATTGATGTCATCGAAGGTCACCCGGAAGGAATGCTCTATGCGCACTCCGCGGTTCTCGACATGACTTTCAGCCTGAATGCGAAACACGCCCTGCGTACAGAGCTTCAGTACCTGCATACCCGTCAGGATGACGGCGACTGGGCCATGGGACTGCTGGAATACAGCATTGCACCCAAGTGGTTTGTGGCCGCAATGGATATGTGGAATTTCGGGAATCCGGAAGCGGATCACCGGATTCATTACTTTAATTTCGCGGCCGGTTTTAACCATGGTGCGAGCCGTATCGCCGTATCTTACGGAAAACAAAGGGAGGGCATCCTCTGTGTAGGAGGCGTATGCCGGCAGGTTCCCGCAGCCAACGGCCTGACATTGTCACTGACAACCAGTTTTTAATCACCAATTTCATCTCCATGAAGAAAATCATTTCCCTTTCACTGCTTGTTCTTACGGCTTCTTTTTTCTGGGCCTGTGATGAAATTGATCCCCCGTATATTGAAGGAGATCCGACACCCCCTGTGGATACCACAGAATGTCCGGTTCCTGATTTTCCGGATGACACCCATCATGTAAAAGTGGTGCTGCTCGAGGAATACACGGGACACAGTTGCGTGAATTGTCCTTCCGCGGCGAAAACAGCACATGATATTCAGGTTTCATACCCGGAAGAGCTTATAATCATTGCCATCCATGCCGGTTATTTTGCGCAGACCGAAGCCCCGAATTACCTGCTTGATCTGAATACCGCAGTGGGGACCGAATTGCACTCCGATTTCGGCATTACCAATAATCCCGCAGCCATTTTCAACCGTAAGGAAATCGGCGGCAACCTGATCTTTGAAGCCCCCACCGCATGGGAAGCAACGTTCCTTTCGGCTCAATCTGATGTGCCGGAACTGGATCTGCAAATGATCGTGAACTATGATCAGACCGGGAATAAAGCCTGCATCCACGTTCAGACTGAGTTCCTGACGGATGTCAGCCGTAACATGAAAATTGCTGTATATGTTACGGAAGACAGTATTGTAGGATATCAAAGAAACAACAATGCTTCGGTCGGAACCGTGCCTGAAATTACGGATTATATTTTCATGCATGTTCTGCGCGGCTCGGTGAACGGAACCTGGGGAACGGCCCTGAATAATGCTGCTACTACTGCCGGAACAAAAACCATATCATCCTTCAAGCTGGTTCCCGATGCAGGATGGCTGACCGACAGACTGCACCTGGTGGCCCTGGTTTATGACTCCGATACCGATGAGGTTCTGCAGGCCGTTGAAAAGAAATTGAAGCCCTGAGTAGGGATATCAATCATTTCTGAACCTGATGTATCTTTGCGGGAAGTCCACCCATGAAAAAAGGTACTATTAATCAGGCGATCACATTCATTATCGGTTCAAGGAAGAATTTCAGCCTGGAACACAGATATTTAAATGCTACGAACATTTTCGTTGCCTGGGCATCCCACACCAGTTGCATCATTAATATATGGCTGGGTTTGTCCTGGGGAGTTGTATTGAGTACCTTCCTTTGCGGATCTGTGTGCCTCTTCCTTTTCTGGTTATCAAGAGTGAAACGAAAATATTACCCTGCACTCTGGGTTACTTTTTTTCTGTTCACCATTGTGCT
>CALGYY010000043.1 GCA_937934705.1 uncultured Bacteroidota bacterium | reverse complement strand
ACGACCTTTTATCCAGTCAAATTCTCTGATTATTTTTTATCAAGCACGATTTTCTGCTTAATCTCAGTCTGTCCTTCCCTGATGATCAGGAAATAGACTCCTGAAGCATAAAGACTCAGGTCAATTCCCATAGCTGATCCTGCTGTTTGAGTGATCCTTTTGAACCATACTTTTTCACCCAGTATGTTCTCTATTGAAAGCTCTGCATTGTTTACAGGACTAAGGAAAGAAACGGTCAGGTATCCATCAGTGGGGTTCGGTACAACTGAGAAAACATGATTGCCAGGCTCCTGGATTCCGACAGTCGTTATATTAAAGGAATTGGAGACGGAAGTGCATCCGTTTGTGTCGGTCACAATAGTGTAATAATTGCCATTGAATAAGGGCGTGAAAGTCTGATCTGTGGCACCTGCAATCATACCGCCTCCCTGCTCGTACCACTGGTTACCGTTGACTGCCGAGGATTGGAGGACCCCATTGTTTTCGGTAACGACTACAGGGGTTACAATGAAAATGCTGACCGTCACAGGGGTAGAGTTCACCACGAGGGGATCTGCGCAAGCCTCGTCAGAAGTCATGGTGCAGAAAACCACCTGGCCGTCTGTAAAAATCCCGCTGAGCGTTGATCCCGTTCCTGCAGGGCTGCCATCTACTGTCCATGCAAAGGAAGGATTGCTTCCTCCATAGGTCGGGTTGGCCGTGAAAACTTTTGTGATACCCGGGCAAACAGGACCCGTTGGCATTGAAGAAATAACCACTGCGGGGAGAACCGTCGGCAGTATATTCATGGTGACTGCATTAGAACCCACCGTCGCCGGTGAAGCACAAGTGGCGGAGGAGGTCATGTTAACTGTTATCACATCGCCGTCAGCAAGTGTTGAAACAGAATAAACATCTGAACCGGAAAATACGGGACTTCCGTTGACCATCCACTCATAGCCCGGGCTTCCGCCATTGGTCGGAATGGCTGTAAAACTGACGACCGTTCCGGTACACACATTATTGTCTGAGGGCGTGATCAGGACTGTGGGGATTACAGGAGGTATAACACTGACCGTAATATTGTTAGAGCTTACCAGAATGGGTGATGCGCAACTTTCAGATGAGGTCATCATGCAAGCCACCACATCCCCGTCGGCCAGGCCTGAAGTGACGAACTGGAAGCTATTGGTTCCGGCATTTGAACCATTGATGCTCCACTGATATGAAGGAGCACCTCCATTGACCGGTACTGCTGTAAAGGTGATGTTGTCACCGGCACAGAATGAAATTGCAGATGCGTTGATGCTCACCGCGGGCACCACGGTTGGAGTAACTCCCATGGTAATCACATTGGAATTGGCATTTACCGGGTTTGCACAGCTTTCAGATGAGGTCATCATGCAAGTCACCTGATCCCCGTCAACCAGAGAACTATTGCTGTAAGTTGCTGAGTTTAAACCAACGGGGGCTGAATTCAGATACCATTGGTAAGAAGGCGTTCCGCCATTTACAGGTGCAGCAGTAAAAAGTACTGCAGTCCCTGCACAAATCGTTTCATCAGATGCGCTGATTGTCACAGCAGGCAACACAGTTGTTGTGACGGTCACAGAAATACTATTTGAACTGGCAGAGGCAGGAACGGCACAAGTCTCCGAAGATGTCATGGAACAACTGACCACATCCCCGTTTGACAGCGCATTGTTGCTGTAGGTGTTGCTGTTGCTTCCGACCGGATTGGAGTTCAGGAACCACTGATAGGAGGGAAGCCCTCCATTCACTGGCGAGGCGGTGAACACCACATTCGTTCCTGCACATATAACTGTAGATGAGGCTGATATGCTTACAGAAGGTATCAGGGTTGTTCCGACGGCCATACTGATATTGTTGGATGTTGCTGTAACAGGCGCAGCACACGGGGCTGTGGAACTCATAACGCAGTGGACAACATCCCCATCAGCAAGGCTAGAATTTGAATAGGTATTGCTGTTGGATCCTACATCTGCACTATTCAGTTTCCACTGGTAAGAAGGCGTACCACCGTTCACGGGCGTGGCTGTGAAAACCACATTCTCTCCGGCACAAATGGAGGCATCACTGGCTGCAATACTCACAGCGGGTGTCACTGCAGGATTCACAATCATGTTCACCGTATTGGAAGTGACTGTTGTGGGGGATGCGCAGTTGGCTGTGGACGTCATCTGACAGGAAATCACATCGCTGTTAACGAGCGTGGAACTTGTATAGGTATTGCTGTTACTTCCGGTTGGTGAACCGTTGATGAGCCACTGATAGGTGGGTGTTCCGCCATTCGCAGGTGTGGCCGTGAAAGTCACACTGGTCCCTGCGCAAATAGTTGTCGCTGATGCACTTACAGAAACAGCAGGCGTGACAGTGGGCTGAATGGTAGCAACCGCCGTTGTTCTCGGGCTGGCCACACAATCAGGCTTTCTGATTTCCCAGTCAAAAAAGAAGGTGTAGCGGCTTGCTCCTGCACTGCAACCCGTAATACTCACGTAGCCCGCCAGAGTATAAGGGTATGCAACGCCAGTTGTTTTCCTGTACAGATTGGCACCTGCACCCGTATATAATCTCAATCCTGTCCCGACCGGGATGTTGAAATTCAGATTAACACGACTGCTTCCGGCAGGTATAGCCACTGTTGTCGTTTGCAAAGTGGCTCCGGAACTGTTCTGAAGCACAATGGTCCGGTTTCCTGCTGCAGATGCATATACCTCCACAGAAACCAGGACACAGGGTGCGTAAGCGTCAAATATCAGGTAGGAAGCTGTGGTGTTGTTGGAGCCCGTGGCGACGGGTCCTACAAACTGACTGGGATAAACCAAATGATTTTCAGCATAATAATTTGTTGTTGAGCTTATTACGGGTGTCGTAAACGTGTTTCCTGTTCCCAACTGGCTTCCGCCTGTGAGTGCATCAAACCAGAAAATTGTTCCTGAACCGCTCGCGCTGAGCGTCAGCGTTCCGCTTCCGCATCTGGAGGCGCCCGTTGTTGTCGGAGCTACCGGGTTGCTGATGGTGATATAGGATGTTTTAACTTCCGCATCGCTGCCGTTTCCGTTTGTTGCAGTGAGGGTTACAGTGTATGTTCCGTTGGATGCATAAGTATGGGACGGGTTCTGAAGGCTTGAGGTTTGCCCGTCGCCAAAATCCCAGAGCCAGGTATTGGGGCTGTTGGTTGACTGATCCGTGAATTGCACCTGGCTACTGCAATCAGGGTTGGTGGTATTGACTGTAAAATTGGCCACTGGTGGCAGGGTAGGCAGGGGGATCTGAAAACTGTATATCCAGGTCTTAACGCCGGAAGAAATATATTCGCCTGTATGCCAGAATGTTACGCCATCAGGATCGAGTGCGGTATGCGAATAATCACCAATACGGTTGGTGCTCGTCTGTACGGATGTTCCCGCCTTGG
>CALGYY010000042.1 GCA_937934705.1 uncultured Bacteroidota bacterium | reverse complement strand
TGGGAGACCATGCATAGGCCGTCATGTTGGTGAAATAGGCATAATTGGTCCGGGGATCATAATGACGAAGGATGCCGTCGGTACAATTTCCATCAGGATCAATTTTCGCCAGGCGGAACTCGATCTGACAATCGGCGCGACGGGCGGCAAAGCCCGGCCAGGAATCCGCAGCCGTGGTATCCTGGTTCAATTTGTTATAATCAATATTGATCCGTGCAAGGGCATCTTCCACCTGTGCTTTGCTGATGTTTTCAGCTCCTCCTTTATGGATGATATGAAAAACAACCGGGATGATCCGCTTTCCGTCAATCAGGGTGTCGGTTTTCACAGACCCCTCATCCATAACCAGCATTTTGAGGTTCTCCTCGTAAACCATGTAGCGGTTGAGGAGTCCCGGGTCTTCAGCTACTTTCTGCTGCAGAATGATTTCATCCGCATTCATCAGCGGGACCATGGGGGATTGGTTCTGCGACTGCGCAACAAAGGCAGCAAGAGAAAAACATGAAAGAAGAATCAGTTTTTTCATAACGCGATTTAGAATTTGATGAATCACAAAAATAATAAAGCCGGGGATGCTGCAAAGGCTTTTGTCCTTATTTTTGGGCAGTCTAAAATAACACCTATGCTGATTATCGGAATTGCCGGAGGTTCAGGTTCAGGGAAATCGACCGTTGTAAAAAAGATCATTGAGAAGCTTCCGAAGAATTCGGTGACCCTGATTCCCCAGGATGCGTACTACAAGGATAACGGACACCTCTCACCCGAAGCAAGGGCGAAGATCAATTTCGACCATCCTTCTTCTATTGAGTTCAACCTGCTGATCAAGCACCTGGATATGCTGCGCAACGGGGAAGCCATAGATATCCCGATCTATTCTTATCTCACCTGCGGCAGAGCCAAAGAAACCATCCCTGCCGAGCCGCGCAGGGTGGTCATCGTGGAAGGGATACTGATCCATACCAGTCCGCGCATGCGTGACCGTATGGACATTAAGGTTTTTGTGGATGCCGACGGCGATGATCGCCTGATGAGGATCATACGGCGCGACATCGAAGAAAGGGGCAGATCTTTTGCCGAGGTTCTGCAGCATTATGAAAAATACGTGAAGCCGATGCACCTGCAGTTCATTGAACCCACCAAACGCTATGCTGATATTATCGTCCCGCAGGGCGGAAATAATGACATCGCCATTGACATCCTGAGCCTGCTGATCAAATCCAACCTCGGAAAATAATTCCTGCAATTCTCCCGGACTTACGTTTTGGTATGCCAATTGGTAGCGAACGCGCCCCTTTCGGGGGAATCAACTCGCTAAGCCTTTCTCTCTTAATTGATTCTTTGGTTAAACAAACTTTCTGCGCCATGAAAACATTAGTGAAACTCTTTGTCCTGTCCGCACTGGCTCTTGCCGCCTGCAGCGGCCCCAAATCTTATTTCACTCAGGATATCCGGAAAAAACTGGAAGCCAATTCCGTTGACCTGACCCAGTTGCAATTCTATGTCGACCGTGATGTCGTGCTGAAAAGAGAGCTGACCTCAGGGAACCTGAATGTGACCTCAGGAAAGGTCAAAATGGAAAACGGAAAATATATACATATTATCGTACTGAAGAAATTTACACCGGGGGTCTGTACGGGAGTAAGTGACAAATCCCTTGATATTTCTTTTGAAATGGGCGATGGCAAAACCCTGAAGTTTGGCCTGACCCCCGGCGCGAAAATCGAGAACTACCAGATCCTGGCTCATAAATGGGTCAACAATATGGGGGAGGTCACCTACGACGGACAGACGTATCAGATACAGGCCGAAGGCTCCAGGGCCGCCCTCCTGATCCGGAAATCTGCCATCAATACCTTCGAAATCAGAAGGCATGTTATGAAGGGACGAAAAGTTTAGACCGCTGACCTGGCAGGTTTAAAATGAACGGCTGCAGATCCCGCTGAAAACGGGAAATGCAGCCGTAACTTTTTGATGGCCCGGGAATCCCTGAGCCTACTTCTTAATGATCATTCGTCTAGTAACAATACCACCGGCATCGCTCACCCGGATCAGGTAAACCCCATCGGCAAGTACAAGACTGATTTCATGGCTGCCTGCCATTTTCTCCTGCTGCCAGACCAGGCTGCCCAGATTGTTATATAGCTCCACTTTGGCATTCTCATCCAGGACCAGCACAAAGCTGCCTCCGTTGGGATTTGGATAGAAACTGAAGGTACTGTGATCCGCCTCATCCATGCCGACTGTCAGGATCTGAACACAGGCTGAAGTATCTGTACAGCCGTTTTGTGTGACAGCTACTGCAAAATTGCCGTTGGCGTGTGCCGTATAACTCTGAGCGGTTTCACCACTGATGGGAGCATAAGAATTATCACAATCCAGCCACTGGTAAGCGTCAGCAGATGCATTGGCTGTAATTACAGGATCACTTACACTCAGGCTGACATCCACGCCCTGCACAAACAAATGGAGTACAAGGGTACTGTCGCATCCGTTCACGGTATTGTAAACTACAGGGTATGAACCGCCGCTGGTATAAGTATTTCCCTGCCAGAGATAGGTGTCCCCGTCGCAGATGGTATCGTAAGTTGCAATGAGGTACTCGGGATGATAATCCAGGATCAGTGTGTAAGTACTGTCACAGCCACCTGCTGTTAAATAATCAGCAGTATAGGTTCCGGCAAGTGTGTAATTACTGCCCTGCCAGCTGTACTGATCACCGGGGCAAATGCCCGCATGATCCGTGAACGCGTAAACAGGATTAACATCCAGGGTGAGATGATAAATACTGTCGCAGCCGTGAATGGTCTGGTATGAGGCCGTGTAACTTCCTGCTGCAGTGTATGTATTGCCATGCCAGGTGTAGGTATCTCCCTGGCAAATGGTGTATTGCTCAGAAAAGCTGTAAACCGGCCTCACCACAAGGTTTAGGGTGAATGAACTGTCGCACCCGTTCACCGAGCTGTAGGTGATGTTGTAGGTTCCTGCAGTGGTGTAGTTGTTACCCTGCCAGAAGAAAGATTCTCCCTGGCAGATGGCCTGGGTCTGCGTGAAAGCATAGGATGGCCTCAACGAAAGGTTCAGGTGATAAATGCTGTCGCACCCGTTCACGGTTTGATAAGTGGCCGTATAATTTCCCGGGAAGATGTAGGTGTTTCCCTGCCAGGTATAGGATTCACCGGAGCACATGATGTGACTCTGATTAAAGGTGAATGCAGGACTCGTACTCAGTATCAGCGTATAAACGCTGTCACAACCGCCTGTCGAAATCAGGGCATCGTGGTAAGTCCCCGCCACGGTATACGAATTTCCCCTCCATGTGTAGCTGTTTCCGTTGCAGATATTCGCATTACTGATAAATTCATAGGTGGGATGTATATTTACCCGGGCCGTGTCCGTGGCGCTGCAGCCGGAAATATCCGTATAAGTATAGAAGAGGTCGTGTATTCCACTGCCGGCGGCAGAAGGATCAAAAACGCCCCCGCTGACTCCTGTTCCGCTGTAAATACCCCCTGCCGGAGAACCGCTGCTCAGTGTCAGCGGACTGTCATTTTCGCAAAGCGGTGTCAGATCCGGAAAACTGACCAGGGGAGGAGTTCCTGTATGGATATAGTTTGTGATAGTGACACTGTTGCTTCCGTATCCGGAAGTCACGCTAAGGCTCACATCATAAATCCCGGGAGTATTGTAAACCACGATCGGGTTCTGCAGAGTGGAAGAAGCAGGTTGTCCGCCGGGGAAGGTCCAGAGCCATGCTGTAGGCCCGCCATTGCTGAGGTCGGTGAATTGTACCGTATCCCCTGGACAAAGGTTGGCGGGATTGGCTGCAAAAGCGGCCAGCGGGGCGCAGCCGGCATTGAGCTGGAAGCCGGGATCTGCATTTGAAGGCCCCCCTGTATAAATGGAGGGCAAAACCACCGTTCCGCAATTGCTTTGTGTCAATGCCGTCCAGGCATATCCGTCTTCAATGCCTCCTGAAAAGATGGAGGGTAAGCTTATGGGAACACAACTACTTTGGGTGATACCTGCATAGCTGTACCCGTCTTCACTTCCTCCTGAAAAAACGGAAGGCATAATGACCGGACTGCATGAAGTCTGTACAATGGCCGACTGACTATACCCGTCTTCATCCCCCCCGCCGAAAATGGCGGGGTAGGTTATGGCAGAACAAGTGGTGGGCACCAGGGCATACACACTTGTCCCGCTGCCGTCACCCCCCGTGAATTGTGCACCGGCTGTTAAGCCCGCCAGACACAGGGTTGAGGCAGTCAGTAGTCTGCGCAGAGTTGAGTTAAACATCTTCTGATGATTTGGAATTCATGTTTAACGTACTCCGCGACCTCCTACATCCGACTGTCGCTGATCAGCCACGTTTCCGAAACCGAAATCATGGCCACCGCCGCAGGTGGTGGTTCCGTTCTTACTCCGGTCAGAGATCCTCAGTGTACTTCCTGCAGAAGTGAATGATCCTCCGCGAAGCTCCATATGCCACTTGGTATAGCTGCTGCAGCATCCGCAACCGAGGGTGGAATAGGAAAGAGAAGAAGATAATTGCCAGTTGTTGGTATTGAAAACTCCGGCACCCGTGAGTTCACCATCGCCAAGGTCTGCATAAGTTAATCTGTACCCGGTATTGGCAGAATTGCTTCCTCCGGCGACCATTTCCCACACATTCCCCCCGAGGTTCATGAGTCCGTAGTAAGAAGCTCCGGAGGTTTCCCGGTTGGTGCTGCCCGTAGCTGAGAATCCAACGCGCAGCGGACCATTGGCAGCAGCCGAATTATAGGCAGCCAGTCCATTTCCGCTCACAGAGGAGGTTTCAGAAGCCATGCCCGGGTTATTCAGACTGGTGCTCTGTGCCTGGGTGATGTTGGTCGTTCCCCAGATATACTCGTTTCCGACACGGGCAAGAGGACCGCGGGAAACCTTTTCGAACTCAAAATTGGTCATGGGACGTAAACCGGCCCAGTCGAGGTAACTTAAAAGATCAGCATAACTAAGGTAATTGGCAGCAATCGCCTGTCCGTCATTGGCACTGTTAAAGGGATCTCCGGGTGCCGGCTGGAAATCACAGCCGAAAACACCGGGCCTGCTGTTGTTCACACCCGCCGTGATCAGTTTGATGCTGTTCCGGTTCAAACAACTGGCAATCATCGCACACAAACCACCCGAGCCGGGATTCGTGGCCAGCTGTCCGGCCGACAAAATGGTCCGTGCCAGTTGCTGATCAAAGGTCAGGGTGTTCAGGAAATCCACATATTGTTGCTGGGTCACCTCATACTTCATGGCATGAAAAGCCGCGTATCCCTTGGGAAATTCAGCAGGGATAGTCTGCTGGATACTGCCGCCAACAACTGCCGGCGTAAGAGTGGTGGTTGAATTATTGATCGTGATGCTGTTAAAGGTATTGGTGCTGATCCCGTCGCCCAGCTCAAAATCACCCTGTGGTACATAAACCATTTCAATACCGAAAACCTTGAAGTTGTATTCCGGATCGTAGGGAGACACAGGAACCGGAAGTTTCAACCGTATCGTGATGGTGGTCGTTCCGATGTTGCCGATTCCATCCGCGGAACGGCGGATAAAAATACCCGCTGAGTCGTTCACAAAAACGATCTCAAGCGGCGAGCCTGCCGAAAAATCGCCGCTCACGTTGGTCATACTGGCATGATGCCATTCCTGGTAGGATTCACAATTTGGCATCCCTGTAGGAACCTGCTGGCATTTGACAAAAAGCCAGACCGCATCATAATTGTTGGGTCCGGAGGCCACACGCCAGCTGTTGTCCCAGGCAATGTCGAAGGTGAGAATCGGGTCTGCAGCACCCGGATTTGTGTTAGTCAAATTTGTGATCCTCAGGTTGTTGCCCCAAAGACTCATGCCCGTGGAGCTCAGCACAACGGTCATCACCAAAAGTTTCAGAATTGATCTCATAAGTTTGATGGATTTGTAAGTAATTGATCGTATAAGAAATGATTTTACAGGAATTCTGACCCGCAGAATTACGTCAGAGTGCAGCAAAGCTAAGGCTTTGCTTCGTGAAAAGCAAGTAATCCGTAATAAAAATCCTGGATGATCCGACTCAATAAGATCTGACCTTTTATCGTTGTAGTTTATTCACAATCACATCCGATAATTTCTTTCAGCCATGAGAAAATTCCTGATGCTGTTTGCAGCCCTGCTCTGTACACCGCTGATAATGCAGGCGCAGGGCGGAAAGGGGAACCTTCACGGATCCCTGATTGATGCCTCCACGGGACAGGCGATCCGTAAGGCAAATGTGATTCTGACGCAGGGAGGGCGATTCGTTACAGCCTCATCGGTCAATATGAACGGAGATTACCAGGTGAACGGAGTGGTGCCAGACAATTATGATGTAAGCCTTGGAATTCCGGGCAGGGGAAACGTTCCGGTTACACGGGTTGATATCAGGGATAACGAAACCACCACGCTGAATATCATGGTCAGCGAGGATTATGTATGCGCGGATGGCATGCCTTTCCCCGAAATAAATACCGAAACATACAAATATATCAAGGAAAATGATTTCATAAAAGTGTCGGCAGATCCGGTTTCCGTATTTTCAAGTGATGTAGACGCCGCTTCATATGGCGTGGTGAAGAGTTTCGTGCAGACCCGTACCAAAATGCCGCCGAAATACATCACCAGGATTGAAGAGATCATCAATTACTTTGATTATTCCTATCCCGCGGGCGACGGGAGTCACCTGCTCTCTGTATGCACCGAATTTTCTGATTGCCCCTGGAACCCCGCAACACATCTCCTGCAGATCGGCTTAACCACACGGCCGGGCGATCCGGGCAAAACCCAGAAGAACAACCTGGTTTTTCTGATCGACGTTTCCGGCTCCATGGATGACCCGCTGAAACTGCCCCTGGTGAAAACCTCGCTGAAGATCCTCCTGGATCAGCTTTCAGGCAGGGACAAGGTGGCCATCGTCGTGTATGCAGGTTTTTCCGGGATTGCGCTTGCTTCAACCCCGGTATCAAAAAAGGAACTGATCATTCAGAAGATTGATGCACTGTACCCCGGCGGATACACGGCCGGTTCAGCAGGAATTACCCTGGCCTATGAGGTGGCGGCGGCGAACTTCATCACCGGAGGCAACAACCGCGTGATTCTTGTGACCGACGGGGATTTTAATGTCGGTGTTACATCAGATGCCGAACTCGTTGATCTCATCAGCAGCAGGAGAAATTCAGGAATCTATCTGACCATCCTGGGTTTCGGAATGGGAAATTACCAGGACAATAAAATGGAAGAGCTCTCAAATGCAGGAAATGGCAATTACTACTATATCAACGATAAAGATGAAGCAAACAGATTCCTTGCGCAGGGGGTGAAAGGGATGTTGTATACTCTGGCGAAAGATGTGAAATTCAAAGTTGAATTCAATCCGGCGAAAGTTTCTGAGTACCGTTTGATCGGATATGAGAACCGCAAGCTGGAAGACCAGGACTTTGCCGATGTCACTAAGGATGCAGGAGATATCGGGATGGATCACACGGTGACCGCCCTGTATGAAATACGGCTGAATAACACCGGTGCAACCGGAGTGGACCAGATGCGCTACCAGTCGTCACAGATGAGGACCACAGATGCCGTTAACAATGAGCTCGCCTGTGTTCATATCAGTTACATTGATATTGCAACATCGGAGGCAGGGACGGACAGCGTGGCAGTTGTGCACGATTACAGGGAATGGACACGTGCTTCGGAAAATTTCCGGCTGGCGGCCTGTGCAGCCATGTACGGCATGCTGCTCAATCATTCGAAATACCTGCTGACGGGCGATTTTGCCAAGGTGCTGACGGAAATGCAGAAACTGAAGAGCACTGACGACAGGCAGAGTTTCATACAACTTATTCTCGACACCATAAAGGTGAAGGCGGAGCAGGATCAGAGGAAGTAATGCCCTGCAGCTCATGATCAGACAATGTTTCCGGTCAGGGTTGACCTCAGTATAAACTATTCTGCCTGTATGCTTCTGTTTTATATCTTTGTCCTCAAATCATTTTTAAACAGAAAATTCATCAGGTATGAAAAGAATTACACTGAGAACTTCCTTGCTGTTTGCGGGTATCCTTGCACTCTGCAGTCCGGCGGTAAATGCGCAATGCCCGGTCATCACATGTTCACCGGATATCATGGTGAATGTTGACCCCGGCACATGTGGTGCAGTGGTCAGCTTTGCAGCACCGGCGGGGATGGACACCTGCGGGCAGGATTCCGTCATCTTTGCTTTTACAGGCAGCGAGGAATTATTCATTGTTCCTGCCGGGGTTTCTCAGCTAAGCATTGAGGCCTGGGGTGCGCAGGGCGGAGCCAACTGGGTGAACAATACAAATTATGGCGGTTACAGCAGGGCTGATTTTGCGGTGAACCCCGGCGACACACTTTATATCAGGGTCGGGGGTCGGGCCAGCGGAATATCC
>CALGYY010000041.1 GCA_937934705.1 uncultured Bacteroidota bacterium | reverse complement strand
GTATACTGAGCCCACGCCACCTTCGATCACGGCAGTATCGCCGGGGACATTGATGGTAGCGCGACCGCAGAGGATCACACCGCCCCAGTCACCATAATCGCGGTTACCGGCATCTTCATTAGAGGTAAAAACGATAGGATTGGCTGAAGTGCCGATCGCTATCAGCTGAGCACCTCTTTCAATAATCAGTGAACCTTTGTTGACGTAATCACCACGGATCACGGTTCCGGCCTGAATGGTCAGGGTAGCGCCACTCTTCACATATACCCACCCGTTAAGAAGATAAGTGTTGTTGTTGGTCCAGGTGGTGTTGCTGGTGATATTTCCTGCCGGGATGGTTACGGTTGTTGCAGGGTAGGTCGTGTTCTGCGGAGTCCAGTTGCACCATCCTGATGTCCAGTCGGAGCTGCCGAATGCGCCGATGTAATTTACATGATCAAAAAACGGATCACTGATGCTGGGTTGCGCCTGGCTCATGCCCAGCATGGCCACGATGGCGATGAAACCAAGTAATACTCTTTTCATAATGTTCTTTTAATTGAATGATTATACATTTTTTCAATGCAAAATTAGAACGACGACACGCAGCGTGCGTTAGCTCAGTGTTATGAAAATGAAAACATTGGGTAAAGTAAAAGTAAAGCTAAGGTTAAGTTCTCAGAAGCTGAGGCCGAAACCAAGAGTGAAATATGTCCCTGGTTTAAAAGTCCGGGTCATCTGGTCACGACTGATCTCCTCATCACCCTGTCCGTCGCCATCAAGATCCCGGCTGTATACTTCAGTTTGCCTGAAGACCACTGATTGATTGAGGATGTCGTTGACACTGGCCTTAATGCTGAACCATTTGCCGATTTTCTTGCTGATGTTGAAATCAAGCAGGTTGCGCGGCATTTCCCAGGTATGCGGATCCACAGCATTGCCGATGAAAGCAATCCTTTTTCCCACGATGTTGTACATGAGTCCTGCGCTGAGCCCGATACTGTCGTTTTGATAGAACATACCAACATTGACAATGTAAGGAGATTGCCCCTGCATGGGACGGTCTTTTTCAACTTCGGATGCATTGGGAATGATCACGCGGCTGTTAATATAAGAGGCGTTGAACACCAGCGTAAGGTCGCGCATCCACCGAAGCCCGCGGTAGCGTTTCGACCAGTTGGCGAAGGATTTCCGCATGTCGATCTCGGCACCGAAACACTGGGCGTAGTCAGCATTGGTGAAGGTGTAATCCCATCCTGAACCTGCGGCATACATGGTGGCCTCAATGGGATTGGTGAATCGCTTGTAAAACGCCCCGATGGTGATCATTTCGTACAGCGTCGGGTAGAGTTCGTATCTCAGATCAATATTGTGGATGTAAGCACTCTTTAGTGCGGTATTCCCTTTATAATAAGCTTTCAGTTCGTAAACAAAGAAATTGAACGGGGCGATCTCGCGATATTCGGGACGGTTGATGGTCATCCCCCAGGCCAGTCGCAGCAGGCTTTTCTCAGTGATGCTGTAGGTCAGGTTGGCAGAGGGAAACCAGTTGATCGTATCGTTTTCGATCAGGACGGGATCGTCGGCACTGCCTGATCTCAGGTTGAAGTCATAACTCTCGAACCTTACTCCGGTGTACAGATTCATACGTGAGAACACAGGGAGCTTGAGCCCTACATAGGCTGCAAGCAGGAGATGATCGGCATTGTATGAGTCAATGTCATTGGTTTGTTCGTCGATCTTCAGACCTGTTGTTGCGTTGATGTTGGTGTCGGCAAATATGGAATCCAGAGGCAAATAGGCAATTTCCCAATTAAAAGATGAGGATTTTGCAATGGCGTAACCCAGTAACCTGGCCCTGAAGCTGCGGTCTTTCTTTTCGATATAAACGCCGGATTTGATTTCGGGGAACCAGCTTCCGATCCGTAATTTGTGTTCGTAGTTCACCGCAGCAGTGTAAATGTTTTCGTCCATCTTAAGATAGATGCGCCCGTTGAGATCAGTATTGGCTGCGAAATAGATCGGAAGAGCACACGTCTGAACTCCAGTCACATTCCTTTATCT
>CALGYY010000040.1 GCA_937934705.1 uncultured Bacteroidota bacterium | reverse complement strand
TATACGTTGTGGTGGTTAAGGGGTTTACCGTTAGTGGGTTGGCAGTTCCCAGACCACCGCTCCATGAGTAGGAGGTAGCGCCTGATGCGGTCAGCGTGGTGGATTGCCCGGCGCAGATCGGGTTAGCACTTGCACTTATGGATACGGCCGGCCCGGGGTTAACGTTTACGGTAACTGTTGCAGTGCTGGTGCATGCACCAGTTGTGCCCGTTACAGTATAAGTCGTTGTTGAAGCAGGAGTTACAACCTTTGAGGTTCCTGTTCCCAGGCTATGACTCCATGAATATGAGGTTGATCCGCCGGCAGTCAGTGTAGTGCTCTGACCGGCACAGATGGGATTTGGTGAAGCAGATAATGTGGTTAAAACGCCTGATACCGTGAAGTTTTTACAGTTGGCCGGGTTGGCAGGATCGGTCAGGTTGCCGCAGAGGTCAGAAATGTGCCCTGCTGATCCGTTAATGCATAAGGTGTAGGTTCCCGGGTTCAGCGCCGGACTCACTGTGAGGGTGAAGTTGTTCTCCATTGTTCCTCCTGCGGCACAGGTGGGACCGCTCACAGCCGTAACCGTATAACCCGCGATGGTGAAGTCAGCAGCAGAAACCGAGCTGCATAAAACGTTCTCACTCATTGTAATGCTGATGGAAGTGGCACCACAGGCCAAGGGCGTGGTCACACTCAGCAGGTAAGGTCTGACATTATCGTAGATGGTGGCAGTGGAATGGGTCATGTCCAATTGGTATCCGTGACCTGCTCCGTAACCTGTATAGTTACTGATATTCAGGTAATATGTTTGTCCGGCAGTGACCCATACCCTTGGGTTGTTGGCGGTTGCAGCTGAACCCCAGCAATCAACACCGGTATTGGGTGTCAGGGTATTCGCACCCGTAATTCCTCCGTCGGCTGACCAGTTGCAGCTGACTTCCAATTGAGGCAGAAGACTAGTATTGTTAAGATCAGAGCACTGCGCCGTAGTCATGTTGAACAAGGCCCAGTCATAGTCGTCACTCATAACCCATGGGGTAATGCGCAGGTCAAACCATCCCGTGGTTTGCACAGTGAAGGTATACCATACGCTGTTTCTTTCTCCGGCTGACATACAGGTCGTCGGGCAACTGGCTGCGGGTATGTCGTTATAGTTCCCGACTCCTGTGTATCCATTATACTGGTTATAGGTATTCAGGCAGACAGGGATGGCCCCGAGGCAATCCTGAACAGTTGGAGTTTGTGCTTTCAGTAGGGTGGGGATCAGAAAAAACGACAGTAGTGCGGACAGTAGGATTTTTCTCATAATTCATTATTCTTGTTAGCATCTCCTGAAAAGATCAGGAAAAAATCACTTAGGTCAGAATATTCATGAAAAATACCAACCCTTGCCAAGGCCGTCACACTGACATAGCTCGGGCATAAGCAGGGAGTAATTGTTAATAAGATTTGAAACGCAAGAGGGGGCAGGGTGTTACGGGTCATCAGTTTTACTTCAGTTATGATTGAAGATGTTTTTTCTTCTGTTAAGGTTGCCTTGTTGATTTCTTTTTGCTTTAATTTCTATGATGTTGAATGACAGATAAATACATCAGTAATAAAATAATAGACACCAGTGGCACCTGTTAATAACCTTCAGGCGACTGTTTTTGTTTATTCAGATTGCTAATCAATTGGTTGGGGGTCTGTTTCCGGAGGTCAAAATTATAAGCTTTTTTTGAGAATAAAAAATGTTAATGAAAATTAAATTTCAATCGATTTCGCTGAGATATATTACCAATAAAAGAATGTTATTTTGATTGATTTTCCGATTTGTACAATATTTTTTTGAAAAAGACCCAATATTTATACTTTTGTACTGACTCACTTTAGCCCTTTGCATGGCCATCAGAAAGATCAACCTGAGAAAGCATACAGCCTGGCTCCTCAGCCTGTTTGCCCTTCTGTTATACGTAAATACAATCCCCAATGACTACAGCCTGGATGATGTCTATGTGACCAATGGTAACCCGCAGGTTGCCAAAGGCTTTTCGGGAATGGTGGACATTTTTACAAGTTTTTACGAAAACAGGGAAGGTTTTACCTACGGTTACCGACCCGTCGTCAAGTCAAGTTTTGCGATGGAGTATGAACTATGGGGCTTCAATCCGCACCTGAGTCATTTGGTAAATGCCATTTTGTATGCTCTGCTCGCCTTTATAATTTATCGTGTAAGTCTAATAGTATTCAAGCGTGAATCTCATCAGTTTGTTGTTTTATTGACGGCCTTCTTCATTGCCATACCCTTGCATACTGAAACAGTCGCCAGTCTGAAAAACAGAGATGAGTTGCTGGCTTGCCTGTTTGCATTCGGATCCGCTCTTTTTTTGATCAATGCCAACGAGGGAAAAAAGCATATTCTGAATCTGAGCCTGGGGATCCTTATGCTGCTGCTCGCCTTGCTGTCAAAGCTTAGTGCATTGCCAATGGTGATCATTATTCCGCTGCTGATCTTCCATGCCGGCCGTGCACAAATACCTCAGAATAAGGGACTCTTTCATGTTCTAAAAATGCTGAAAAATCCTTTTTTTGTGGCCTCAGCTTCTCTTATTGTGTTGAATATTCTTTTGGGCTCGATGGTGATCAGTCCATATGACAAAGCGGGCTTGACGATCAACAGTATATTCCTGATCCTGTCATCACTTCTCGCCCTCTTTCCGGCCTGGAAAAAGATGAAGTCATCAGAAACAACCGATTCTCCGGTATTGTTTTATGCATCAATCGCGGCCAGCGCCATAGTGATCATTGCGGTTTATTCTTTGAATAATTATTTATATAAATATTTGATAATTTTTTCTGCCCTGGCATTTCAATGGATCAGCACAAATGCAAATCTCAGGATATCAAAGGATGCCGCCAGGCGAATGATGAAAAGACCACCCTGGTATCTTTTAGTGTTGCTGTCAGGACTTCTCGTAGTACTTCTTTTTGCTTTTCTTTCAAAGACCGCTCCGTCTGCAGGAAGCGGCGGTACGGAGACTTACCAGGTTCTTTTCTGGCAGAATCCATTGTACTTCAGTGCTGAACCCTATGAATTTGTTGCTGCAGCCGGTGCGACTTTATTGAAATATACACTTCTGTTCATCTGGCCTTTTGATCTTGCTTTTTATTATGGTTACGATACTATTCAAATTGGTGCTGAACAGTGGACCAACTGGCTTTCACTGATTGTTTTTCTGATACTTACCATTTGGGCTCTGATTCGTTGGTATTTCAGAGCTTCGATCGCAGCACTCGGATTCCTGATCCTGATGATATGCCTTTCCATGTATTCAAACCTGTTTGTGCCGGTAGCGGGAATTGTCGCTGAACGTCTGGCCTTTCTGGCCTCATTCGGGTATTGCATTCTCCTGGCCCGTTTCATATGGAAACTGCCATTACTGTTTAAGATTAATGAAGGTCATAGAAACCATTCGCTTGTGATCATTTTTCTGGGACTGGCTATAATTCTGCCGTTTACGATTAAAACGGCAGACAGAAACCGTGACTGGAATAATTATATGACGCTTTTTCGCGCTGATATCGGAAAACTTAACCGTTCCGTAAAGGCCAATGATCTCATGGCTGCGGCACTTTTCCGGGAAGCAAGTGTCGCGATCGAAAAGGGCAGAAGTATCGAGTCTCAGATTCCTAAGCTTAAAGAGGTCGTTCTGCACTATCAAAGATGTGTGGAAATCTATCCCGAACACGACAAAGCCTGGAGTAACATTGCCTATATCAATATTCGTTACCTTGGTCAGGCCGCTGAAGCTGTAAAGGCCTACCGACGCAGCCTTGAACTGCGACCGGATGATGTGCAGTCGCAGAGCAATCTCGCTTATGCCCAGTTTGTTGCAGGTGACTTTGACGGCGCAATTGATGCCTATCTTGCTGCACTCCGGATGGCTCCCGACAGTATTCCGCTGATGTCAAGTCTTTCCAACGTATACTTCCGGAAAAGAGATACTCTCAGGGCTTTCGGGCTCAATGACAGCATCATGAAACTGAACCCCGAACTCGCTCTGCCATATGTGAATATGGCTTCATTTCGCCTTGATCTGAAGGATACCGTGAGTGCTGTTGCATATTTTGAACAGGCCTACAGGAGAGATCAACAAAACATTCGAATCAGACAGTTTCTGTTTTCCTATTTTTCGTCGAAGGGGGAAATCAGCAGGGCCGCACTTTATAAGTAAACGCAATGATCAACAGCAAGCGACGACAAATTCTGTTTACAGCTTTTATGCTGATGCTGATTGCGGGTATCACATTTCTCGTTTTTTCCAATACATTAAAAGCAGATTTCATATATAACTGGGATGATAATCTGAATGTGACCAACAATCAGAATATCCGGGACTTTTCAGTAGAGGGAATTAGCAGATTATTTGATCCTCAGGCAAATATCAGTGAGCCGCGACTTACACTTTTTTCCTTTGCATTGGAATACAGGTATTATTCGCTGAATCCTGCCCCTTACCATTTGCATAACCTTCTGCTGCACATTGCAAATGTTTTACTGCTGTTCTTTCTGGTGAAAGTGATCAGCGGAAAAAGGAATATCGCAGTGCTGACTGCCTTGCTGTTTGCAATTCACCCCATGCATGTGGAATCGGTGAGTTGGGTGACAGGACGAAAGGACCTCCTGTTTTCACTCTTTTACATGCTTTCCATGCTGTCCTATATTGCTGCCATCAGGAGGAAACCGCGATTACTGTTCCTTTTAGCCGCCCTTGTTTTTGGAGTCATAAGCCTGCTCTCCAAAATTCAGGCACTGAGCCTGCCACTAACCTGGATATTACTGGATATCTTCTACAGGAGGAAGTTCAGCCCGGACTCCCTCATGGAAAAGGTGCTGCTTTTTGTTCTGCTCCTGTATAACCACTTTTCCGTTCCTCAGCTTATTACCCCCTTCGCAGTGTATGGTTTTCTGATTGTCTATCCCCGGTTCCGCGGGTCATTCCGCCGCTTTCGCCTGGCAGGCTGGCTCAGGCTGAGACTGAAGACTTTCGCTTACCCCTTGATATTTCTCACATGGTCGCTGATTCTGTTTTTTGCACTGAGGAGAGTCCTGCTGTGGGATGAGCATATCACCAATGCGAAAATCTGGTTGCTGGCCTCAGGCCTTACTATTATTCTGCTGTACAATATGTACTACCACCTGCTGAAGGACAATGTCGTGGCATGGAAGCCTGGTTTGCGTTGGTTGTGGCCCGCTTTGGCACTGGTGCTGCTGGTCGGCCCGCTGTTGCTCTTTACCGGGTTTCCCGAACTCAACCTTTGGACCACCGATTTTCGTTTGTCTTTTTCGCCTGCCGACAGGATCTTCATGGCCGCTTATTCCTTCAGCTACTATTTCCTCAGGGTTTTCTATCCTTTCAATACCAGTCCGATCCAACCCTATCCGGATGATAATGGCTTACTCCCGGTGATTTATTATGTTTCCATTCTGCTGCCCCTGATACTGATGGCACTGACCGTTTGGTCGTACAGAAAGTACCGGGAAAAGCTGCCGCGTACAACATTTTTCGGAGCGGCATTCTTTCTGGTCAATATCCTCATGGTTCTGCATTTTTTCTCTATCGAGGGAAGAGTTATCGTCGCTGACAGGTATGCTTATCTTGCCTATGCAGGTGTTTTCCTGGCGATTGTTCTGCTGGGTGAGAAATTGTTTCACCAGATCCGCAAGAATGGCAGAATTGTTTTACTGTCTTTGGCAGGGATTGTTTTGATTCTTTTCTCAGTATATACTTATCAACGCAATTTTGTTTGGCAAAACGGGATTACCCTCTTCAATGAGGTAATCAGGCACTATCCTGATTATGAACTTGCCTATATCAACAGGGGAACCCTTTATCTGAACAAACAAAAGAACAAAGAAGCCATCAGTGACTTCAACAAGGCCATCCATCTTGATGAGGAAAGGGAAATTACGTATTATAACAGGGCACTGGCTTATTATAATCTCGGGCAATTCGACAGTGCTTATGCAGATTGCAGCAGAACCATAAGGTACAACAGTCTATTCTTTGATGCCTGGTACCTCAGGGGCTTTCTGAAGAACAAATCAGGGAATTTTGCCGGTGCAATTGCTGACTATAATCAGGTCATTTACCTGAGTCCTTCACACAAGCTGGCATGGTATAACAGGGGAAATGCCAGGAAAAATCTGGGTGACCTGAAAGGGGCTTTACTGGATTATCAGCAAACGATACACCTGGATTCAGCATTTGCCATGGCTTATAACGCGGCCGGAGTGACCCTGTTTTTTATGGGTGATTATCGGGGCTCCCTGAACTACTATGATCAGGCTATCAAGAAAAACCCCGGAGAAGGGAATTTCCTCTTCAACCGGGGTTTGTCAGAACTGAAACTGGGTTTAACCGAAGCGGCCTGCAGGGATTTTAGAGCCGCATGGGGACTCGGTTACTCAGAATCAAAGAACCTCATCGATCAGCACTGTCATTGATTTATCTGATGACTGTTACGTGTCCGATGAACTGGTGCTTTCTCGAGGATATTTCGCTCACATAAACGATCCAGGTGTAGACATCCTGCTGAACCAGCTTTCTGCTGGATTTGGCACGTCCATCCCACGGGTCGTTTGGATCAGTAGTGTAATAGATCAGCTCACCCCACCTGTCATATACATAGAACTCGAAGGTTGAGTAATCAAGGTTGGTTGACTGCGGGATAAAGTAGTCATTCACACCGTCGCCATTGGGCGTAAAGGCATTGGGAGCGTAGAATGTGTAAAGGTCGAGGATTATAATTTCTCCCAATGCGCTGTCGATACATCCCAGTTCATTTTCTACCACCAGCCAGACTTCATAGGTGCCCACTTCAGAGAATTCATGCAAGGGGTTCTCAAGATCACTGAAGTTCATGGGGCCTGTTGCCGGGTCTCCGAAAGTCCAGCTCCACGACACCGCATCAACGGATTCGTTGAGGAATTCCACCAGTGGTTGTTCGATGCTTACCGGATCCGGTGACCAGCTGAATGCAGCGAAAGGACTGCTGTAAACATAAATCAGGTGATCGTATGTATAGGTGGCCGTACACCCGTAAGCATCAGTTACCGTCAGCGTAACACTGTAGTTCCCTGTATTGGCAAAATAGTGCGATGGACTCTGGAGCGTGCTGGTGTTGTTAGAGCCTGAGTAGGGGTCTCCAAAATCCCATAAGTAAGCTGCAAACGGCGGGAAAGTGTGCTCGGTGAAGTTCACAGTGTAAGCCTCGCAGTCATACAGTTTATCAACAGTAAAGTTGGGTACCGGCTTTTCATGTACGTTGATGGTGATCGTGTCGAAGGCCATGGGTGTACCGCAACCATCAGCAACGGCTACGATGTAAGTGGTCGTCTGTGTCGGGGTCACATAAACCGGTGGATTGGCAGCACCAATTCCATTGTTCCAGGTAAATACATAAGGTCCGCCATCACCGCCTGTTCCAACAGCGGTTAACGTGGCTGTCTGGCCCTCGCAAATATCTGTCGGCCCGCCAATGACCACACTGAGGTTCGGATAAGCGTTAAGGATAACAGCACCCGGAGGACAGGTACATCCATTGGCGTCTGTAACAGTTACGCTGTAGGTGATGTTGCCCCATACCTGAATCGTATGTGATTGACCTGCTCCGAGTCCATTGTCCCACATATAGCTATAGGGTGGTGTGCCTCCACTGGCATCAGCCGAAATAGTTACAGTATTGCCTTTGCATACGGTTGCATTTCCGGCCGTAGCGAGCATCAGCTGGGGAGGCTCACCCACAGGTACATTGATAGAGGTAGAACAGCCATTGTTGTCCGTGATGACTACATTGTATACGGAGGCGGTAAGGTTGCCCGCTGTCGTATCTGTTTGTCCGATACCTGTCCATACATAATTGTAGGGTGCGATTCCTCCGGTAACATTGATCGTTCCCAATCCGTCATTTCCTCCATAACAACTCACATCCTGAATGTTAACTATGCTGGCGTTAAGAGGATCTGGCTGGTTGACAGTAACGGTGTCAGAAAGACTGCAGCCGTTGGCGTCAACGATGGTTCCGACATAGGTCCCGGCCGTAAGGTGTGTTGCCAATGCGGTAGTGATACCTCCGGGGGTCCAGAAATAACTGTAGGGTGCAACTCCGCCTCCGGCTATTGCCTGCGCAGTTCCCGTATTACCACCGTAGCAAAGGACATCCGTCGGGAACAGGCCAAGGGTTAATGCCGGGGGTTGTGTCAGAGTCACACTTGCAGTATCAGTACATCCATGGAAATCAGTGATGGTTACTGTGTAAGTTCCGATCGGAAGGGTGGTTTGTAAAGCCGTGTTTCCACCGTTTGACCATGAGAACAGATACGGAGATGTACCACCTGCACCTGCAGCGGTTGCCGTACCGTTGGTTCCTCCGAAGCAACTGATATTGTTGAATCCTGAAATGCTGGCCACAAGAAGAGCTGGCTGAGTAATGGTGACCTGTGAAGTTGCAGTACAACTCTGGGCATCAGTGATGGTTACACTGTAAGTGCCTGCAGGGAGGTTGTTTTCAACATCCGCGCTTCCGCCTGAAGACCAGGCATAAGTGTACGGAATGGTCCCGCCCAGTCCCGAAACTGCAGCAGATCCGTCGCTTAGTCCGAAACATGAAACATTCGTACTGGTAGCGATAGATGATGTCAGTAAGGTCGGTTGTGTGATCGTAATCATCGCAGTTTCTGAGCAGGAATGATCATCTGTAACAGTGACTGAGTATGTGCCTGCTGTTAAACCTGAGATATCGGGAGTATTGGCTCCGTTTGACCAGATATAGGTGTAGGGAACAGTACCTCCTCCTGCGGTCACCGTGGCCGATCCGTTATTTCCTCCGAAGCAGCTTACGTTATTGGAAGCTGAAATTGCGGCAGTGAGGAGCGTCGGCTGGGTAATCGTAACAGAGACAGTAGTTGTACAGCCATTCTGATCCGTAATAGTAACTGTATAGTCGCCTGCTGTCAGACTGGTGATTGCAGGTGTTGTGGCTCCGGTATTCCAGAGATAATTGTAGGGGTTCACACCTCCGGAACCGATAACCACTGCCATACCATTGTTCCCGTTAAAGCAGGATACATTTTGGCTATTGGCAATAGCGGCTGTTAACTGATTAGGCTGTGTAATCGTCACCGATGCAGATGCAGTACAAGAGTTGTTGTCCGTAATGGTCACGGTGTAAACTCCTGCAATCATTCCGTTTTCACTGGCTCCTGTTCCCCCGCTGCTCCAGAGATAAGAGTAAGGAAGGACTCCGCCCGTTCCTGTTACGGTGGCATCACCCGTGTTATTGCCGAAGCAATCAACATTGTTAAAGGAGGTGATGGTCGCGATGAGCAGGGTAGGCTGGGTGATTGTAACTGAAACGGCAGAGGTGCAACCGAGGTTATCAGTTACAGTCACCGAATAGGTGCCTGCGAAGAGAGAACTGTTCACATCAGTGGTAGAGATCGGAAGAGCACACGTCTGAACTC
>CALGYY010000039.1 GCA_937934705.1 uncultured Bacteroidota bacterium | reverse complement strand
CACCGAGATCTACACTCTTTCCCTACACGACGCTCTTCCGATCTCCCGCACGGGCGTCTGTGTATGCCTGATAAAAGGGTAAACGTTCATCCAGCAGATCCTGAACCGGATTAGAGGTACTGTCCTGTGCCACGGCTATCATGGAAGATAAAGCCAGAAATGTCAGAAAAAAGGATAATCTTCTCATATTTATGCGGGTTTAATGAGGTTTTTCAGGGTGCAAGATACAAAGTCCCGCCGAACCCTGCAAGAGATGCGTGTTAACTTTTTGTGTGACCGCTCATGCTGTCAATCAGGAAGACTCTATTCCAGGCCCAGTTTCACTGCAACATCCTCCGGAAGCGCATTTTTGTGCAGCATGATACATATGGTGTTCATCCTTACGTAGTTCTCGCTCATCCACCAATAGCCCTTGTTCCCCTTGGAAGTGCCCCAGGAGTTTTTGGTCAGAAAGTAAGATCTTCCGTTTTCATCCTTACCCAAACCTGTGATGTGCATCAGGTGGTCATCGGTGGTGATGAAACGATCAAAAGCCTCCTGCCGTTCTTCCTGGCTGACAATACGTGTTTCATCTGACATGACCGCTATTCCGTTGTTGGCACCGAAGCTGACCGGGCCGCTGACATCTCCGTCCCAGGAAAAGGTGTAACCGTTCTCCAGCGCATACACCATCACTTTTATCAGCTCGTCCAGCGGCAGGTTGTAATACAGGCCTGCTGACCAGTTGTCAGGCACCTCAAGGACGAATTTTCTGTAAAAAGGCTGGTGAGTGAAAGACGTCAGTTCAATATAGTCTCCGGAATAAAGTCCGAGTGACCGGGCATAAGAATGACTACTGTATTTTTTTCCTTCAACAGTGAATTCCGACGGGATCTTACCCAGGTAAATGCTGAGAACAGAATCATAGGCCTGCCGCCATTTGGTGTCTGGTTTTTCTATTTCAGGGTTGACCACGGTTTTCATGAGGGCGGCCAGCACTGCGTCCATTTCCATGTGATCGTGTTTTGTGCTTCCTTTCAGCAATCCGGAAAAAGCCTCTTCAGGTAAGCCTCCGTAAAGCGATAACAGATCCGTTACATCATGGGCCTGACCCCCTCCGCTGAAATTGGTGTTACCCTGAAGCCGGAAATACCGGTCCGCTTTCGACAGATAGGCCATCCATACAAAATACATTTCGGAGAGGTCATGCTCACCCTTGCCCATCCGTATCAATTCACTTTCAAAAAGCGAAACTGCGGCGAAACTCCAGCAGGTTCCTGAGTTCGCCTGATTTTTAACCGGTGTGGCGGGTAATTCTTTAATGGCTTTGATTTCCTGTGCCTGTGCAAAAAGACTGGTGAGCAGAAAAAATCCTGTCAACAGCAGACTGATCATTCTCCGGTTCATATTCATAAGTCGTGTTTTATTTCTCCTGGCGTTCTTTTATTTCGTCCATCCCAGCTTTTTTTGAATGCCGGCCGGTACGGCATCCCGGTGTACCATCACGGCGACGGTTTTCAGGCGTACATAACTTTCAGAAAGATACATGTAACCCCCCGCTCCGTTAAATTCGCCCCAGGAGTTCTTGGTGTAATAATAACGCTTCCCTCTCTGGTCTTTCGCTATTCCGGTGATGTGCATGATGTGGTCGATGGTTGTGGTGCCGTCTCTGAAGGTCTTCATCCGGAGTTCATCATCCACTTTCAGTTCCTTTTCATTTCCGGTAAAGGTGCGTACGCGTTCTTCCGCTGTCTGCTCCGTCCATGGTTTCAGCGGGACCAGGCCGATGGCTTGTTCAAAGGAAAAGCCTTCCTCGCTTACATCACCGTCCCAGGCAAGCGTATAGCCATTCTCAAGCGCATGGTCGATGATTTCCATAAAATCCTCCAAAGGAACATTCCAGTAGAGATCATGGCTCCAGTTGTACCTGGAGTCCATGACATAAGGCTGATACCATGGGTGGTCGCTGTAAGAAGTTATCTCTATGTAATCCTCCGGATTGAATCCCATTGCATCACGGAATGTCGCAGGTGTGTAAGAGACTCTTTTATACAGAAAAGTATCCGGTGGTACTCCCAGATAGAGATCCATCATTGTGCTGATCACCTGCGGGTAACGTGAGCTGGGTCGTCCGTTCTTCAGAATGGCCTTACAAACGGATGTAATCACGCTGTCGAGTCGCTGATGATGATGGGGCTGGTTCTTTCCCGCCCTTCCGCTGAAAGTGGTTTCGGGCATGAGTCCATATTCTTTAACCACCCGCATCACATCGTGTGATTGCCCGCCTGCAGTCAGAAAAACCTTGCCGTGCCAGCGGATGTAATTTTCTGCTTTTTCTGGATAAATATGTCTGACAATGAACATCTCAGAGAGATCCGTCTTTTCCTGGCCCAGGCGGATCAGTTCCGATTCAACAAAGGAAAGCGTGCCGAAGCTCCAACAGGTACCAGAATATGCCTGATCTTTAACCGGTGTGGCCTGGTTAAAGGTCAGGAGGGTGAAATGCCTGTTTTCCTGAGCGTTCAACCTGCTGAGAACGAGGATGAGGAGGCATGCTCCGATGATAAACTTGTTCACCATGATCAGAAAATCCTGTGTAACGAAGGTACAACATTCTGCTGTATTATAAATGAGGCAGCCTTGATTCATGAATATTAAGTCAAGGTTAAATCGGAGGCTGATGTTTTGCCGGCTCCAACCTTTTTATTAATTTTACCTCACCGCATTAAGCTCACTGACATGAAAACGCTCTACCTGCTCCGCCACGGTAAGTCCTCCTGGGAGGAAGCCGGAAAAGACGATCACGACCGTTCATTGCTCGATAAAGGAGTTCAGAAAACCGCTCTTATTGCAGACTACCTGTCCGGGAAGTCAGAGATCCCGCAGCTGGTCATCTGCAGCACAGCAAAACGCGCCAGGCAGACCCTGAAGGTTCTTTCTGAAAAATTAGGCATCCGCAAAAAGGCCATTATTTACGACAAAGCCCTGTATGAAAAGGAAGCAGACGATTTTTTTGAACTGCTCTGTCAGGCAGATGATGCCACAGAGTCTGTCATGCTGGTGGGTCATAATCCTTCCATCAGCGAATTTGCTGCGAAACTCTGTCGCTGTATTCCGGAAGAAATGCCCACTTCATCAGTTTTTGCTCTTGAACTCCATTGCGATCACTGGCAGGATGCTATAAGCTGTCGCGCCAGTAAAAAATTCCTGATCACGCCAAAAATGCTGGGGAAGGAATAATCCATGGCAAAAAAAAAGCATGCCCTGGTCCCCAGGGAAATCAGCTGGCTCAGCTTCAACGGAAGGGTTTTGCAGGAGGCAGCGGACCCGAGGAATCCATTACTGGAACGGCTGAAGTTTCTCGGTATCTTTTCAAATAATCTTGACGAGTTTTTTCGGGTCAGAGTAGCAACTCTGAGCCGCATTGCACGTATTGAAAAAAAGCACGCGGTCAGTTCTGAAGCCTCACCGCAGAAACTCATCCGCAAAATATCGGAAATCGTTGCCCGCCAGCAGGAGCAGGTTCTTGAGATCTATGAAGAAATTCTGCGTCTTCTGGAAGAACAGAAGATTTTTTTTGTGAGTGATAAGGAGCTGACCCCTTCGCAGGGAGCATATGTGAAGGAGTATTATCACAATGAACTCAGAAGTCACTTGTTTCCGGTCATGCTCAGGAATCTGGAAGACCCTTCCAGCCTGCGCGACAAGTCACCATACCTGGCCGTACATATGCACGGAAGCAGGAAAAAGAAGAAAGACAACTACGCCCTGATCGAGATCCCCGATGTGATCTCCCGTTTTCTTATCCTTCCGGAAATCAGCGGAAAACGTTTCATTATGTTTACGGACGACATCATCCGTTACTGCCTGCGTGAGATTTTCTCTATGTTCGACTATGAGGAACTGGATGCTTATACCATCAAGTTCACTCGGGATGCAGAACTGGATATTGATACCGACGTTTCCAAAAGTTTCCTGGAACTGATGTCGGAGAGCCTGAAGCAAAGAAAGTTGGGGCGTCCCATCCGCTTTATCTACGACGAACAGATACCCGGGAAATTCCTTGATATGCTAACATCCATGCTGAGGGTTTCGCGCAATGCATCCATTCTTCCCGGAGGACGCTATCATAATTTCAGGGACTTTATGAATTTTCCGGCGGTAGGGGCAAAGGAGCTGATGTATCCGCCCGCTCCGCCGCTTTCTCATCCTGATCTTCACGGCGCCAGCAGTATGTTTCCAATCATCAGAAAGAAAGATGTGATGCTGCATTTTCCCTATCAGTCTTTTCGCTATATTATTGACCTGTTGAGGGAAGCGTCAATCGACCCGGAGGTGACCGCGATAAGAATAACCATTTACCGGGTAGCACGTAATTCCAACGTGATGAACGCCCTGATCAACGCCGCAAGAAACGGAAAGAAGGTGACGGTACTCATGGAACTTCAGGCCCGCTTTGATGAACAGAATAATATCTACTGGACGGAAAAACTTCAGGAAGAAGGGGTTCATATTATCCAGAGTCGCTCAGGATTCAAGGTGCATGCAAAACTCATCCTGATCAGCCGGAAGGAAGGAAAGAAGCTGGTGAATTATGCCAACGTCGGTACAGGCAATTTTAATGAGGATACCGCCAGGGTTTACGCGGATGAAAGTTTGCTGACGGCCAATCCGGCCATTACCGGTGAAGTGGAGAAGCTGTTTGACCTTATTGAACTTCAATACAAATCCTTTAAGTTCAGAAACCTCGTGATATCGCCTTACAATATGAGGGAGCATTTCATGCGGCTTCTGACGAATGAGATTCGCAATGCCTCAGCAGGAAAAGACGCCTGGGCAGTGATCAAGATTAATAATCTGGTCGATGAAAAGATCGCAGCCAGAATTTGTGAAGCGGCAAAGGCCGGGGTCAGGATACAACTGATCATTCGCGGAACCTGTATACTTATCCCTGATCCGGATGAATACAACGGGAGACTTGAGGCGATCAGTATCGTTGATAAGTACCTCGAGCACTCCCGTGTCTTTGTCTTCTGTAATAGCGGTAAACCGCTCTATTACCTGAGCTCTGCCGACTGGATGGTGCGCAATTTTGATTACCGGGTGGAAGTGGCCTGTCCGGTACTTGATAAACGCCTGCAGGATGAGCTCTGGCACATGCTTCAGATCCAGCTGTCAGACAATACCAAAGCCCGCATTATAGGAAAAGGACAGAAGAACATCTATGTGTCGACCGACCAGGAACCCGAACTGCGCTCGCAGACCGAACTCTATCAGTATTTCGCCGGTCAGACCGGGAAGAATTAATTCTTCAGGCCATTGTTGAAAATATGGCTGAAAAAAATAACGCTGCCTTAATGTGCAATGGTGCAAATTGAAGAGATTTGCAGAAATTAACAGGAATGCTTCTCGCTGCTATTGATATAGGCTCCAATGCGGTCAGGCTGCTGTTTTCCAACGTGATTGAACGCAACGGTGTTCCCGTTGCCGACAAGGCCAGTCTCGTCCGCATTCCCGTCCGACTGGGCGAAGATGTATTCACTTCGGGCAGCATCAGCCCTGCCAGGGAGGAAAACCTGCTGAAAACACTCACGGCCTTCAAACTGCTGATTGATGTTTACAAGCCGATCGCATACAGAGCCTGTGCAACCGCTGCCATGAGGGAGGCCGCCAACAGCGAACATATCATCAGGCGTATTTTAGATGAAACGGGTTTAACCGTCAGGATAATTGACGGTATTGAGGAAGCCGCCATTGTTTCCGCAGTGAATAATATTAATGTAGGCCGTCAGTATAAGTATAAAATGTATATTGATGTTGGTGGAGGAAGTACTGAAATTTCGATGACCAGGGATCATCAGGTGGTCAGATCTGAATCGTTCAGAATCGGGACCATTAGGATCCGTGAGCAGATGACAGACGAGAAGGAATGGCAGCGGATGAAGGAGTGGCTGAAGCCATTGAAAGATGAGGAAGGTAAGATCTATTGCGTAGGATCCGGGGGTAACATCAACAAGATCGCCAAATTATACGCGAAATCAGAAGCCGGGATGATCTTCTATCGTGAACTGGAACAAGCCTATGATGAATTGTCGCGCGTGTCGGTCGATTACAGGATTGCCCAACTGGGTATGCGTCCCGACCGTGCCGATGTGATCGTGGAGGCCACGGAAATTTTTATGAAGATCATGAAGTGGGGGAGTCTTGAATTTGCCGCGGTCCCCAAAATCGGGCTCCCTGACGGCCTTGTTCATATGATGTACCGCGAGATCATGCTTGGTACGGGCAGTTGATTTTACTGTTTCCTTAATACCGCCTGCTGTATCCCTGTGGGCGGAAATGCACTGACATGAATGCCTTCTCCGGTCAGTACTTCATAATCCTTACGTGCGGGATTCATCGTTATGATCTGCATGCTGATGCGGTCTTTCCCCAGGGAATAAAAGGTGGTGAGTTGTGTTCCGTTCACCTCGAAAAGACTGTAGAAGACCTTGCCTACAAAGTAGAATGACAGAAGAATCCCGTCTTTCTCGTCGAGGGTGTAGGCATAATTCCGTGCCGTATCGATTGCAACAAGCTGATAGTCCCTGATGTCCGCATCATCGCCGCTGCCGTAAGTGATCTCCCATTGCCACAGACTGTCGGGCTTAATGACGCGGATGTCGAGCCCCATCGGGACTTCGTCCACTTTTCCGTTCTTGCCGAAGATCTGCAATGTGCCTTTGTAAGTCCCGCACCAGCGTGCCATCACCGTATCTTTCGCAGTCTGGGCACCGGCCAGCAACGGAAGACTCAGGAGTAAAATCATCAGGGGGAG
>CALGYY010000038.1 GCA_937934705.1 uncultured Bacteroidota bacterium | reverse complement strand
CGGAACCGCTTCAAAGAAAAAAGAAACAACGGAGAAAACACCTTCCAAAAAGGATGTGAAACCGGAAGCCAAAACAGAAGAAGTCGTCACCGATGAGGTGAAAACCGAAGCCCCGGAAGAGATCATCGAAAGCCCGGAAGCTAAAACTGAAGAGGCTCCTTCAGGCGAAACAACCGATACTCCGGAAGAGAAATAGTTCTTCATGCTTCGAAACACATTAAGGCTGTCAGCAATGACGGCCTTTTTTATTCTCAGCCACCCCGCCACCCCGATACCCCGATACTCCGGTACTCCGTCACCTCCATCACCTCCATCACCTCCGTCACCTCCGTCACCTTCGTCACCTTCGTCACCCGTCACCCGTCACTTTCATCTCTCCATCACCCGCTCACCCCGTCACTTTTTTTCAGATATTTGTATCCTCATTAATCCGAACAAATATGTCAGCAAAAACCTATGCAGAAAAGATTCTTGGTGCCGCCACAGGTGGTATCGTGTTTCGTAAACCGCACCTCGTGCTCTCGCACGACAATAGTTCAAGCATTCATGCCACTTTTGCCAAAATGGGAGGAGAAAAGGTAGCCGACCCCGACCAGATCGTGATCGTGCTGGACCATAATGCACCCCCGACCAACGCGAAACTGGCC
This sequence comes from uncultured Bacteroidota bacterium, assembly GCA_937934705.1. Classification (GTDB taxonomy): domain Bacteria; phylum Bacteroidota; class Bacteroidia; order Bacteroidales; family CAIWKO01; genus CALGYY01. The sequence continues at coordinate 1,845 of CALGYY010000038.1, read as the reverse complement.
AACGATTACCAGAAGATTCGCGATATCGTGGCCAAACAGGGCATTAAGAAATTTCACGATGTGGGCAAAGGAATCTGTCACCAGATCATGTCGCTCTATGCCCGCCCCGGAATGATCATCGTGGGGAGCGACAGTCACACCTGCACCGCGGGCGCTTTCAATGCTTTTGCCGCGGGGATCGACCGTACGGAAACCGCCGGGCTTTGGAAACAGGGCGAAACCTGGTTCCGCGTTCCCGAATCTGTAAAAATTACCCTCAAAGGCAAACTCAATCCCGGAGTGTATGCCAAGGATCTGGCCCTGTGGATTATCGGTATGATGGGCAGCGATGGTGCCGATTATATGTCGATCGAATACCACGGTGAAGGCGTGAAAACCCTGAGCATTTCCGACCGCATGACCATCGCTAACCTGGCCTCAGAAATGGGGGCTAAGAATGCCGTATTCCCTGCCGATGAGGTTCTTTGGAATTTTATTGGAAAGAAAACCGAAGGAAACTGGGCCGATGAGGGCGCCGCATATGCGAAAGAATTTGAGATCAACCTCAGCGAACTTTTCCCGGTTGTGGCAGCTCCTCACCATGTCGACAATGTGAAGGCCGTGAGCGAGGTCCAGGGGACAAAACTGCACCAGGCACTCATCGGCACCTGTACCAACGGCCGTATTGAGGATATCCGCATCGCTGCTGAGATCCTCGCGGGAAAAAAGATCCCGGAAGGTTTCCAGTTGCTGGTGATCCCCGCATCACAGGAGATCTACGTACAGGCCATTAACGAGGGTCTGTTTACCAAACTGCTCGAAGCAGGTGCAAACTTTCTCTCCCCATCCTGTGGTCCCTGTCTGGGTACCGGACAAGGCATCCCGGCCGATAATTACAACGTAATCTCAACCGCCAACCGCAATTTCCTGGGCCGCATGGGCAACGAAAAGGCCTCCGTTTACCTGGCCTCTCCGGCCACCGTGGCCATTTCTGCCCTTAAAGGCGAAATCACCGACCCCAGGGGAAAAGCAGCTTCTGACAAGTTTCCTTATGCCGCCAAACAGAGCCATACGGTTCAGGTGAAAGCGGGGGAGGACCGCTATGCCGGTGGTACCTGGAACTACGCTGATGTGGACAACCTGAATACCGACCAGATGTTTGCCGGTAACCTGACTTACAATGTGAACAGCAACGAGGCCGATAAGATCATGCCCCATCTTTTCAAGGGTTTCGACGACAGCTTCGCTGAAAGGGTTAAAGCAGGAGATATCCTGGTCTGCGGAGCCAATTTCGGCTGCGGATCTTCCCGTGAACACCCCTCTGTTGGACTCGCCCACGCCGGCGTAAAAGCCGTGATCGTGAAGTCCGTGAACAGGATCTTCTACCGCTCATCGGTTAACCAGGGATTGCCCATTCTGGTGGTCCCCGAAGCTGTGGAGAACTTCAAACAGGGTGACCAGGTGGAAATTGATTTTGCCGGAGGAAAGATTATCATCAACGGCAAATCCTTCACTTTCGAACCCCTGCCCGGCAAACTCATGAATATATTCACGGCCAAAGGCCTGGTGAATTACGTAAAGGGAAACGCTTAATTTCACATCCCCCGTTGCCGCAGCACTTCGAACATCAGAATGCCTGCGGCAACGGGATCATTTGACCAGTCGGACTGACTGCAGAAGGTGCTTCTGCATATATGGGTTTTTTATCCGGTTTTTTTGCATAGGCCGATAAAATACTCTATCTTAGCCAAATGAATGCCTTTTTGGACTAATTTGGAACCCATGAAAAAAACTGTTTTGGTATGTGTTGCCCTTATTGTATTTGGTATTCTGAGTATACACGCTCAGACTCAACCCAACCCATCT
>CALGYY010000037.1 GCA_937934705.1 uncultured Bacteroidota bacterium | reverse complement strand
TTTCCTTCATGTGGCGATCCACTTCTCCGAAAATTTCGCCCAGAACATCTCCCACCCTATCACATGAAGAACTGTCTTTAATGACAAGTGCATTCCATGCAGGGACATTCTCAATAGCGATTTCTCCGGTTTTGTAAACCATCATCTGTTTATATTCTGCTTCACACTGACTCTTGAGTTCAGCCAGACCTTTGCGAAATGAATTCCCCATCATCGAGGGCATCATGAGACCGAAGATCCTGCCCATCGGATATGACAAGCCGGAAACATCAACTGACCAGGTCACCTTAACGGATTGGCCTTCCTTCTCAAATTTCCAGTCACTCACCACCACCTCTTCAGGCATAAAAGACAGCTCCATCTGAATAGCCTCATAAGGATTGCTCTGTGTAATCTCCATTGAGCCATCCCCGTTAACCTTGCTTTTCCAGGTCTGTTTTGCGCCCACTCCCGACTCAGGCCCCTCGTAAATACTGGTCATCTCAAAATCCTCCGCCTGGAAAGGGGACCAAGATTCCCAAGCCTTCAGACTGTTGACTTTTTTAAAGATCAGGTCTGCCGGGGCATTCACCCTTATCTGCTCTTCCACATGCACCTTTGAAGGAAAGAAAGCAATGGCAATAAACGCGAGGGCAACGATGATGCCCGATGCGATCAGAAAGCGTTTGAAATGTTTCATGTGATGATGATAGGTTTGTAAACAAATTTAATCAGAAAGCCGTGAACAATGACAGGTAGGTATACCTGTTTTTACATTTTCGGGAAAAGCCGGTCCATGATGTAATTCAATCAATAAATATTTTTCTGACGCTGACCCCGGAGTCAATGGTCAAACGCATCAGAAAAACGCCCCTCAGTTGTGACACATCAATCCATAGCCGGGTGCTGCTGGCAAATCCAGCCTGGCGGATCATACGACCTCTCAGATCAGAAAGGATAAAATCACCGCTTCCTGCATCAGCATCCCGTTCATCCATCAGTCTTTTACACATTGTATTGTTTTGACTACATTTGTCTTCAAATCAAAAAGTCCATATGAGAAATCTCTTTCTGATCCTTGCACTCGCATTTTTAACAGCATGCGGCACCCAAAGCGGAAATGAAACTATCAATCAGGGAAACGGGAATGAAACCGGTCAAGGTGACAGCAGCAACCTGAACACCTTTGTCTCAGGAACCCTCTTTGACTCCCTTCCGGTCGAAAATACCCCCTATGTTGACTCGATTGCACTGGAAGAATTCAGCCCTCTGAGAAAAGTCAGCCTGAGCACAGCCCAGATCAACTTTCTTAAGATCAGGGATATCAGGGCATTCAGGCAGTACGACTGGCCCATGCCGGACAGTGCGTTTAGCGCGGTCTGCCGCTTGAAACTATCTCCTGAATATTACTCTGTCATCATCAATTACGACGGTCAGAATGAAACCATGAACTACCTGATCAATTATGACAGGCATTATCAGGTCATCGATTATCTCGAAACAGCCTATGATGAACTGGTGGAATCCATGCTGAGAACCTCTGCGAGGATCGATACCACGGCGGTCACTGTCCGCTTTGCCGATTTTCTCAGCTCACCGCAGTCAGTCCAGGAATACACCTACACAATAAGTGCTGATGGGTTTTTCCGCGAAATGATCGCACAGCAGTAATCCACGCCCTGATGAAAGCGGAGGAAATCAGCCGCCTTTTGCGAACCCGCCTTCAAGGAGAGTTGCACACCGACATCGCCACACGGCTGATGTACGCCACGGATGCTTCTGTTTACAGGGAAATCCCAGAAGCAGTAGCATATCCACATGATAAGGATGACCTGAAACAGCTCATTCAGTTTGCACAGGAATACGCGCTGCCGCTGACCATGCGTACTGCAGGAACATCTCTGGCCGGTCAGGTGGTAGGCAGCGGTATCATTGCGGATGTTTCCCGCTACATGAACCGCATCCTTGAAATCGACCCCGTTCAGCGATGGGTCCGGCTGGAGCCGGGCGTTGTGGCCGACGAGCTGAATATGGCCCTGAAGCCTTATGGCCTTTTTTTCGCACCCGAAACGTCTACCTCAAACCGTTGTATGATCGGGGGAATGATCGGCAATAACAGCTGTGGGGCCCATTCACTGATTTATGGCAGCACAAGGGATCATCTGCTGGAGCTGGAATGTTTGCTGAGTGATGGAAGTGAAGTGAGGTTTTCTGCTCTTTCCCCGGAAGAATTTGAACAAAAACTCGGATCAGATGGATTAGAGGGGAAAATCTACCGTCATATTTCCGGACTCCTGAAAGATGAAGAGATCCGCCACGAGATCGGTCAGCAATACCCCGACCCCCGCCTGCACAGAAGAAATACGGGTTATGCCCTCGACCTTCTGGCCAGGATGTCTCCATTCACTGCGGGTGGCACCGCATTCAACCTTTGTTCGCTGCTCGCCGGATCGGAAGGTACGCTGGCCATTACCGTCAGCACAAAACTTCAGCTGCTGCCCTTGCCGCCGCCTGTCACAGGACTGCTCTGCGTCCATTTCAGCTCTCTGGATGAAGCCATAAAAGCCAACCTGACCGCATTGAAGTATCATCCCGGATCCATAGAACTGATGGATCAGGTGATACTGGATTGCACGAGGGACAACCTGAGCCAGAAAGGAAACCGCTTTTTCATAGAAGGTGAACCTGCCGCGATTCTGATGATTGAATGGGCCCGGGATACAAAATCCGAAATAGAGCAACTGGCAGAAGCCCTGATCAGTGAACTTCTTTCTGCCGGCAGCGGTTATCATTACCCTCTGATCTTCGGGCCAGACCAGAAGAAAGTCTGGAACCTGAGAAAAGCCGGACTGGGTGTGCTGACCAATATCCCTGGAGATGCCAAGCCGACAGGGCTTATTGAAGATACGGCAGTGCTGCCGGAATTGCTTCCTGATTACATCAGGGAATTCAGAGAAATGCTGAAAAAGCATGATGCTTCCTGTGTCTACTATGCACATATTGCAACCGGCGAACTTCACATGAAGCCAGTACTGAACCTGAAGAAAATGGAGGATCATGAACGCTTTTCAAGGATCGCCTGGGATACTGCCCGATTGGTCAAAAAATACCGCGGTTCCTTATCAGGTGAACATGGCGATGGAAGGCTCAGGGCTGCTTTCCTTCCCTTTATGCTCGGAGATAAAATCTTCTCCGCACTGGTGGAATTGCGCAGGGTCTGGGACCCAGCCGGCATTCTTAACCCGGGAAAGATCACTGGAACCATTCCACCCGATTCATCTCTGCGTTTTCAGGCCCCGCATCCTGAGGGCCCTTCACAAACGTTTTTTGACTTCAGCTCCACCCTGGGCTGGCTCAGGGCCGTGGAACAGTGCAACGGAAGCGCCGATTGCCGCAAATCAGCCAGAATTGGTGGTGTGATGTGCCCCACTTTTATGGCAACATCTGAAGAAAGCAAGAGCACCAGAGCACGGGCCAATCTGCTGAGGGAATGCCTGACATACGCGTCAGCTGATGAACTCTATACACGCAGGGACCTTTATGATGTTCTGGACTTTTGTCTCTCGTGCAAGGGCTGCAAATCAGAATGCCCTTCAGGCATAGATATGACAAAGTACAAAGCGGAGTACCTTCAGCACTATTATGATCATCATGGCCTGCCCCTGAGAACCCGGCTGATTGCCGGGATCAGCGGCATCTACCGCCTGTTTTATCCTGTACGCAAGCTGTTCAACTCATTGATCCGCACGCAATGGCTGATGGCACCCCTGAAGCATCTGAGCGGCATCGCGGTTCAGCGAAGTATGCCCCGCTTTGCTCACAGCAGTCTGACCCGATGGGCCCGGAAGCATCAGACTGACGGACAGGGACCTGCATTATGGCTACTGGCCGATGAGTTTACCAACTACCTGGATGCAGAAACCGGGATTGCTGCAGTTGAATTGCTGACCGCATTGGGATATCGTGTACACGTGACCCCCCTGACCGTCAGCGGAAGAGCTCTTCTTTCTAAAGGATTATTGCGGAAAGCCAGGAACATGGCTGAAAAGAATATCATGAACCTCATGCTGGAGGTCGGACCGGATCAGCCCCTGATTGGCACAGAACCATCCGCCATCCTTTGTTTCAGGGACGAATACCCGGAATTGGCCCGTGCCGCATTCAGGGAAGCCGCCAAAGAACTCGGCAGACACTGCTTCACTTTTGAAGAATTCCTGGCCAGGGAATTCAGAGAGGGACGCATTGACAGATCACGATTCAAGGCATCTGATGTCCCCGTGCTTTTTCATGGCCACTGTTATCAAAAAGCACTTACGGGAACCGGGGATACAAAGCTCTGCCTGGAAATCCCACAGGGGAATGAAGTCAGGGAAATCCCCAGCGGTTGCTGCGGCATGGCAGGTTCGTTCGGATACGAAAAGGAACATTACGAACTGGCTCAGAAAATCGGGGAAATGATACTGTTCCCTGAGATCAGGGAAGCTGTTGATGCGGTAATCGTTGCTGCGGGACATAGTTGCAGGCATCACATCCTGGACGGTACCGGGCGAAAAGCTCTGCACCCGGCGCAATTCCTGAATAATGCACTGGTGACCCGAGAATAATAATCATAAAAAAAATGAAAGAATATGTTTAAAATGCCAACCATCAACATTGATCCGGCCACATGCACAAACTGCGGAACCTGTGCCGATATCTGCGCTTCCGGCATTTTTATTAAAGACACTGAGAAAAAGGTCAGACCTGATCCGGCCAATTTTGCGCTCTGCATCAGTTGCGGGCAATGCATGATGAGCTGCCCGGAAAAGGCTGTTCATGTTGAAGGGCTGGATTACGAAAGGGATTTCACCGACTGGCCCGGGCCTGCAGCAGCATATGAAACTTTCCGCAACACCATGATCCGTCGCCGTTCAGTGCGATGTTTCCAGCAGAAACCGATTCCCCGTGAAGTTCTGGAAGAAATCGGTGATTTCCTCAGGCACGCTCCCTTTGGCGTGGAAGCCCTGAATGCCGCCGTAACCGTCATCAATGACCGGAAAAAAATCGAGGAAGCGCTGCCTGTTATGCTCAAACGATACCAGGGCATGCGGAAGTTCTTTGGGACCTGGCTGGCCCGTATACTGTTCAAGCCCCTGGTCAATCCGTCGGACTATAACACGATTTTCACCCACCTCCTCCCGCTGCTTGATCAGGACCGTTTTTTCAATACGGAAGGTGAAGATTGGATCTGCCGTGGTGCGCCTGCAGTGATGCTCTTCCACGGAAGGAAGGACGCCGGAGAATATGTTGCTGATTCGTGGATCATGATCAATTACGCGATGATTTCCGCTCAGTATCACGGGCTGGGGAGCACCATCATAGGCCTCATTCCACCTGTGGTCAATCAAAGCGGTGAATTGCGGAAAATATTCGGGATCCCTGAAGGTCATAAGGTGGTTTGCGCCCTGATTCTGGGTTATCCGAAGCACAGATACCTGCGCTCTTATAAGGCCGTAGCGCGAAACATCACCTACCTGGGCTGATCATCCGGAAAAGCGTCCGGAAACAGCATGCTTATTCTGTCCTCACGTAACTGATCTGAACCTCCCTGAGGTCTTGAAAAAGTCCCGTAATGCGTTCAGCGTCCCGCTTTCTGACTCTGAATTCAAGGCTGCAATTTAAGCCGAACTGATGGTTGATCTGTTCCAGTTTCTCATCCTTGAGTATCCGCATGACATCATTCATCCTTTCATACTCGAAATGAATGACATAAACCTCATTCACCGTCTTTTCCAGAAGGGGTGCATCATCGAGGGCAAGAGACGCCGCCTGCTTATAGGCATTGATCAAACCACTCACCCCCAGTTTCGTTCCGCCAAAATACCGGATCACAACGATCAGAATATTGGTAAGGTCGCGTGAGGTGATCTGTCCCATAATCGGCCTGCCCGCTGTGCCTGAAGGCTCACCGTCATCATTCATCCGGGTGGCTGATTTATCAAAACCAAGAACATAGGCAAAGCAGTGGTGATTAGCGTCCCAGTATTCTTTCCGCAGCCGGGTCAGCAGGCTTTTCACTTCTGCCTCATTCCCGGCCGGCAGGGCCAGACCAATGAATTTACTGGCCCGATCCCTGAAAATTCCCTTCCCGCTCCTTTCAATGGTTTTATAAGTATCATCAAACATGAAGTAAAAGTATGAAGCTTTCCTGAAAAGGAAGAAATCATGCAGGGAAATTCAACGCGGATTGTTAATAACTTCCCGTCAGTGTAAGCTCTCAGGTCTGTTTTCTCCCCTAATTATCTGTAATTTTGCGGAAAATTTCAGGCATGTCAGAGATCTATACCGAAGAAGCCATTAAATCGCTAGACTGGAATGAACACATCAGGCTCCGGCCGGGTATGTACATTGGAAAACTGGGCGACGGCACCTCTGTTGGAGATGGCATATATGTTTTGTTGAAAGAAACCCTGGATAATGCCGTGGATGAGTTTATCATGGGCAACGGCCGCACCATAGAAGTTGCTATCAAGGAGCAGAAAGTTACAGTCAGGGACTACGGCCGGGGTATCCCTTTGGGCAAAGTGGTGGAATGTGTTTCAAAGATCAATACGGGCGCAAAATACGATTCCAAGGTTTTTAAGAAAACGGTAGGTCTGAACGGCGTGGGATCTAAAGCAGTTAACGCCCTTTCCAGTTATTTCAAAGTTCAGTCGATCAGGGAAGGACAGATCAAAAGCGTTGAATTCAGCAGGGGTGAGATCGTTAAAGAAGAGGCCGTCAGTAAAACGGACCTCAGGAATGGCACACTCATCAGTTTCCTTCCCGATGAAAAAGTTTTCGGCAATTACCATTTCATTCATGAGTATGTCGAAAAGCTGATCCGTAATTACGTATATCTGAACACCGGACTGACCATCGTCTACAACGGACAGCGCTACCAGGCTAAAAACGGGCTTCTGGACCTGATGACAGATACCATTGACAGTCCGATCCTCTATCCGGTGATCCACATCAGGGAGAATGGTTTTGAATTCGCTATGACGCACAGTGCCACCCAATACTCGGAAGAATACTATTCATTCGTGAATGGCCAGCATACAACGCAGGGCGGCACGCATCAGGCTGCCTTCAGGGAAGCTGTGGTAAAAACCGTAAGGGAATTCTACAAAAAGGATTTTGAACCTTCAGACATCAGGGAGAGCATCATCGCCGCCATCAGCATCAAGGTGGAAGAACCGGTTTTTGAATCACAAACCAAAACCAAGCTGGGGTCGACCCACGTTGAACCGGAGGGGCCGACGATCAAGAACTACATCACTGATGTTGTCAAAAAACACCTCGACAACTACCTTCACATGAATCCTGAAACGGCTGAAGCGCTTTACCGGAAGATTCTTCAGAGCGAGAAGGAACGTAAAGACATGGCCAATATTAAAAAACTGGCCAGGGAAAGTGTGAAGAAAGCCAGTCTGCATAACAAAAAACTGCGTGACTGCAGGATCCACTACAACAGCAATGATGAGCGTCGTTTTGACACGACCCTTTTCATCACCGAAGGGGATTCAGCGAGCGGAAGCATCACCAAATCAAGGGATGTCAATACCCAGGCCGTCTTCAGCCTCAGGGGAAAACCATTGAACTGTTTTGGACTCAGCAAAAAAGTGGTGTACGAAAATGAGGAATTCAACCTTCTGCAATCTGCCCTGAACATCGAAGACGGACTGGAAGACCTCCGGTACAACAACATCGTAATCGCTACAGACGCGGATGTTGACGGTATGCACATCCGACTGCTGCTCCTTACTTTCTTTCTGCAGTTCTTCCCTGATCTTGTCCGCTCCGGCCATTTGTATGTCTTGCAAACTCCCTTGTTCAGGGTCAGAAATAAAAAGAAAACAAATTATTGCTATACCGACGAAGAGCGCGTTTCTTCCATTCATGAACTCGGTCCCAACCCTGAAATCACACGATTCAAAGGCCTCGGTGAAATCTCACCTGATGAGTTCAAACATTTTATCGGTCCCAATATGAGGTTGGAACCGGTCATGCTGTCAAAAGACACCAGCATCAACAATATCCTGAATTTCTACATGGGGAAAAACACACCCGACCGCCAGAATTTCATTATCGACAACCTCAGGGTGGAGCTGGATATCATGGAGTCAGCAGAATAAAAAAAGAGCTGCAGCCCGAACAACTGCAGCTCTTCCTATCAACCATCATTTCTTAACTTCCAAGTGTCGCCACCATCACAGCTTTGATGGTATGGAGGCGGTTTTCGGCTTCGTCAAAAACAAGACTGGCGCCGGATTCAAATACATCCTCCGTTACTTCCATGCCGTCGAGTCCGAACTTCTGAAATATCTCTTCGCCCACCGCGGTTTCCCTGTTATGAAAGGCAGGAAGACAATGCAGGAATTTAGTATTCGGATTACCTGTGGCCTTCATCAGTTTTGCATTCACCTGGTAGGGTTTCAGCAACTTGATGCGCTCTGCCCAAACCTTATCAGGCTCACCCATCGATACCCAAACATCGGTGTAAATGAAATCAACACCTTTGACAGCAACTTTAGGATCGTCAGTTATGGTGATCTTCGCGCCGGTTTGTTTGGCTATTTTCTGACATTCCTCAACAAGTTTTTTGTCCGGCTGACAGGATTTTGGCGCTCCGGCGCGAAAATCCATACCCATCTTGGCTGCACCAACCATCAGCGAATTTCCAACATTGTTTTTTGCATCACCCATAAAACAGAAGGAAATCTTGTTCAGAGGTTTGTCAGTATGTTCCATCATGGTTAAAAAATCCGCTAGGATCTGGGTAGGGTGAAATTCAGTCGTCAGTCCGTTCCAAACCGGCACACCTGCATATTTCGCCAATTCCTCCACGATATGCTGTCCGTAGCCACGATATTCAATACCATCATACATGCGTCCCAGAACACGTGCAGTGTCCTTCATCGATTCCTTTTTCCCCATCTGGGAACCGGAAGGTCCCAAATAGGTCACGTGCGCTCCCTGATCCAAAGCCGCCACTTCGAAAGCACAACGCGTACGCGTACTGTCTTTCTCAAACAAAAGAACAATGTTCTTACCGCATAACCTCTTTTGCTCTGTTCCCGCGTACTTCGCACGCTTCAGATCCATTGACAGGTCCAGTAAAAACCTGATCTCTTCCGGGGTAAAATCAAGCAACTTAACAAAACTTCTGTTTCTCAGATTAAAAGCCATAAAACCTCCTTGTTATTTTATTTTGTTATATATTAAAACATTAATATTTATTATTAATTTCAGGGGACATCAACGAAGCGAAAAACATATTTCTTGTTCATATATGCAGACATAACCTCTTCCCTGTCCTTACCGGCATCAGCAGCCGAAGAAAACTTTTTGGTTAAAACAGGTCTGAATTTCGACTGATCCTTCGGGTATTTCGCTCTGAGCTCCGACAGAAAAGATGCCTCTGCGCTGGTCATGGAATTGCCGGGATGCTCCTGTGAAAATACATTCGACATAACCACAGTTACAGTTTTGCCGTTAATTCCGGACGCATAGCAGTAATAATAATTCTTCAGGTTTACAGGAATGACATTTTCCTGTGGTTTTTTTGGGGGGAACAAAGCTCGAAAACCCGGAATATCCGCCGCACCGGTATACTGTAGCAGCATTAACACCAGAGGTAAACCAATCACAACAATCAGAATCAGTGCGATCACCAGGCCCTTCTTCCCTTTGCGACGCTCAGCCGGCGGCATGAATGTTTGCTGCGAACTTGTTTCACTGTTTTTCATCCGGGACTGAGGATTATCGTTGCCCGGATTCAGAGTTGTTTCCTGATGAACCGGATTCAGGTCGATGATCTTCTTTTCTTTCGGCACTTCAGCAACCGGAAGCTGGCCGTCGTCATCCGGTTCTTCCGTCTTTTTTGTGACATTCTGATCTCCCGTTACGATGAGTCCGTCGGGTCTGAAACCGCAGTAGGAACATACTTTGTCTCCTTCATTCATCCTGGTATTGCAGGTAGGACAGAAGAATGGCTTCTCTTCATCCTGCGGCAGTTCTTTCATCAGACCATCCTGAACATCCTGTGGTTGTTCTCCGGCAAGATCCCTGAGACGGTATCCGCAAAAGGGACAGATTGTTTCATCCCCCTGCAGTTTTTGGCCGCATGAAGGACAAAAATTATAATCATGCTTCTTCTCCATAAGACACCTCCTGTTATGCAGTTTCTCTTCGCTGCCGCGTTTTTATTTTAAGCCATAGGGAAACAACCACCACAACGACTGATGAAGTCAGGGAAAACCATGCAGCATTCGCCGCCTGATCGAATCCGGTCCTGATCATAAAGATCAGTACTAACATCAAAGAGGAAGCTCCGCCAATTAAACAAGCTATGGCTGATGGTCCGTTTCGCAGGGGAAGAACTGAAAAACAGGCGGTCAGTCCCAGAAAAATAAAAACCAGCCAACCCTCAAAAAAATGCAGTCCCAATGCGACAGGGGCCTCCCAGAAACCATTCTGCAACCAGCACCACCGCGACCATGTACAAAGGGCGCCTATGATGCAAAATGCAAAAATGAGATAGTGTGGCCAGGCCGGTCGTTTTCCCATCATTAACCTGCGTTTATCAGTAAGGCATGGGGTTAATATTCATTCCCATCCAGAAGGGTGTCTGGAAGAAATGTATGGTCCAGTACATCACATAGTAAACACCATAGAGAATTCCTGCAGCTGCAAAAAAGAATCCGACCTGACGTTGCGGGGGAATACTGAGTACTTTCTTAAAGCCGAGCAGAAAGAGCAGTATCCCATACAAGCCCACTACATGCACTAAATGAGCAATAAAGACCACAGGGATCAGATACATGGTCCACGCCACAAATACCGGGGTAAATGAATAGGCAGTCAGTTGAAGCATTTTCCCGAAATCGCGCTGAACCTGAAATGCCTTACTGATGGAGTTTATTATCACTGCTGCGATGACAGGTGTTGCCACCAGTGCGATCAGTTTAAGAACCCCGAAAATGCCAAGGCGGAAGACATACGCTCCGTCAATGTAACCATACCGGAAATAACGGATGATATCCCCCAGTATAATAACGGTGAATGCCACGACTCCCAGAATGAGCAGATAACCAAAGATGATCAGTGCGGGTTTGGATTTCTCTTTCG
>CALGYY010000036.1 GCA_937934705.1 uncultured Bacteroidota bacterium | reverse complement strand
GACCACCGAGATCTACACTCTTTCCCTACACGACGCTCTTCCGATCTCCGATAGCTGCCGCCATGGGTTCGTGAATCAGCCTGACCTCCTTGGCCCCGGCCTGCTCCGCGGAATCCCGCACCGCACGCTCCTCCACCTCAGTGATCCCGCTGGGAATACAGATCACCATTTTCAATGCAGGAGGAAACAAACTCTTCCGGGGATTGATCATCCGGATGAATTCCTTGATCATGATCTCGGCCGACTGGAAATCAGCGATCACCCCGTCACGCAATGGGCGAACCGTGCGGATGTTCTCATGCGTCTTCCCGTGCATCATCATCGCCTTCTTCCCGACGGCGATGGTTTTGTTCGTCAAACGGTCAATGGCAATAATCGAAGGCTCATCCACCACTACCTTGTCATTGTAAATGATCACCGTATTGGCCGTCCCCAGGTCAATAGCAATCTCTTTGGTAAACAACGATAAAAGTCCCATAAAATATTTTGTGTCTGTCTTTGTTTCTAATGTTTGAAATGTCTGAATCCTGTCATTACCATCGCCATCCCCGCCTTGTCACATGCATCCACCGAGTCCTGATCACGTACCGAACCGCCCGGCTGGATGACCGCCTTTATTCCCGCCTCGTTTGCAATTTCCACACAATCGGGAAAAGGGAAGAAAGCGTCTGAAGCCATCACAGCACCCTCCGTCTCAAAACCAAATGCCCTGGCCTTGATAATGGCCTGCCGCAGGGCATCCACCCTTGAAGTCTGCCCGATGCCGCTGCCGATCAGTTGTCTGCCTTTCGCCAGGATGATCGCATTCGACTTGGTATGTTTCACCAGGATGTTGGCAAACAAAAGGTCATCTGTTTGCTGCGCATCAGGGGACACTTTGGTGACCGTCCGCAGATCTTCGGGGGTTTCAACCTTCAGGTCCTTATCCTGGAGGACCATCCCGTTGAGGAGACTTTTGAATTGTGCGGAGGGGAAATCCAATGCTTTCGTCTGCAAAAGTACTCTGTTTTTCTTTTGTTTAAGTATTTCAAGGGCATTTTTTTCAAAGCCCGGGGCAAGGAGAACCTCGAAGAAAATTTTATTGATTTCCGCGGCACATTCCTCATCCACATTGCGGTTGCAAACCAGCACCCCGCCGAAGGCTGAAACCGGGTCACCCGCCAGGGCATCCTTCCATGCGCTTACAAGTTCATCACGCTCTGCCGCGCCGCAGGCATTCGTGTGCTTGATGACCGCGAAGGCAGGCCTGCTGAAATCCATGATCAGACCCAGTGCAGCATCAATATCAACAAGGTTGTTGAATGAAAGTTCTTTGCCGTGAAGCTGGGTGAAACAGTCTTCTGTCCGTCCGTAATACACCGCCTGCTGATGCGGGTTTTCTCCATAACGGAGCGGAAGACAACCATTGCCGCTGTAGCGGAAGTGAGGAAGCTTTTCTTCCCTGTTAAAGTAATTGAAAATCGCCGAATCGTAATGAGAGGAAACACTGAACGCCCTGGCAGCAAAACGCCTGCGGTCAGACAGATCGGTAAAGGCTTCCTTCTCTTCCAGCAAACGGATCAGGGGATCAAAATCCTCCACCGACGGGACGATCAGCACATCCCTGAAATTCTTGGCCGCCGCCCTGATTAAAGAGATCCCGCCGATATCAATTTTTTCTGTCAGCGTCGCTTCATCAGCCCCGGCCCTGAGACTGTCTTCAAAAGGATAGAGGTCTACGATCACAAGATCAACAGGCGGAATGTTGAACTTTGTTGCTTCTTCCTTGTCCTGATCCAGTTCCCGCCGGTACAAGATACCCCCGAAAACCGCGGGATGCAGGGTTTTAACACGTCCTCCGAATATCGAAGGAAAACCCGTAAGGCTCTCCACGGTCTCCGCCTCCACGCCCATCTCCCTGATGTAATCATAAGTTCCGCCGGTCGACCAGATCCGGACACCCTGCTTCACCAGAAGTTCAACAATCTTCCCGATCCGGTCCTTGTGATATACCGAGATCAATGCGCCCCTGATTTTTTTCTTTTCTTTGTCCATATGCGATCCCTGCTTGATTTCAGGGCGCAAGTTTATTAAATAATTCTCAATTTGTACGATAAAAACATCCCCGCTGGCAAGGAAAAATGTACTTTTACGTTTCGTTTTCCAAATCGCGCAATGCGTATTAAACGAAAAAAAACACCGGAGGGTTACCGGAAAATGAAAATGTCTTACACATCGCATCCATGCTGCTGATCAGACTTATCAGGGAATCATATATATTCGCCATGCAGGCCATCGTGGCCAATAAGCTGCGAACCCTGCTGTCGCTGCTCGGTATCACCATCGGCATATTCGCGGTGATCACCGTTTTCACCATTGTGGATTCCATGGAGCGGACCATCAGGACCAATATTGAATCCCTGGGCGATGACGTACTGTTTGTCCAGAAATGGCCCTGGGCATTCGGGGAGGACTATCCCTGGTGGAAATACATCAAAAGGCCCGTGCCCACCTTCGAGGAAATGGATGAACTGGAGAAAAGGCTCAGCGGGGCCAAGGCCGTATCTTTCATGATCGCCACCACCAAAACGGTGAAGTACAGGGAAAAGAGCCTGGAGAATGTCTCCATCCTCTGCATCAGCGAGCACTACAACCAGACCATGAACATGGAGATCACTGATGGCCGCTATTTCAGCACCCCGGAAGCAGTGGGCGGCAGGGCGGTGACCATCATCGGGGCAGACATCGCCTCCGGTTTCTTCGAGAATGCAGACCCCATCGGTAAAGAGATCAAGGCCATGGGCCGCAAGCTGGAGGTGATCGGTGTCCTCAAAAAAGAAGGCGAGGATATGTTCGGCGGATCGCCTGATAAACAGATCATCATCCCCGTGGCCTACGCCCGCAACCTGATGGATATCAAATGGGAGGGATACAATCCCCTCATCGTGGTTAAAGCGCGGGAAGGGGTCACCAACGCTGAACTCAGGGATGAGCTTACAGGTGTGATGCGCTCGGTGAGAAAACTCAAGCCCGGGGCGGAGGATGATTTCGCCATCAACGAAACCAGCCTGCTCACCAAAGGTTTCGAAGAAATCTTCAGGATCCTTTCCCTGGCCGGCTGGATCATCGGCGGCTTTTCACTACTGGTAGGCGGTTTCGGCATCGCCAACATCATGTTTGTATCCGTGCGCGAACGCACCCATATCATCGGCATCCAGAAATCCCTCGGTGCCAAAAACTATTTCATCCTGCTGCAGTTTCTCTTCGAAGCCGTTATCCTGAGCCTGATCGGAGGACTTGTAGGACTGCTCATCGTCTGGATCCTCGCCCTGCTGGCATCCTCAGCCTTGGATATGGATCTGGCCCTGACAGCGGGGAATATCATTCTGGGAGTATCCGTCTCCTTCTTTATCGGTCTTATCGCCGGCGCTATCCCTGCCTGGTCCGCATCGCGCCTCGATCCGGTGGCGGCGATCAGAACAGGAAATTAACAACCACTCCCACCCCCTGCAACGTTCGACATTCGGGGTTCGACATTCAGAGACGATATTGGATATTTTCACGCGCCGGAAAACGCCAGGTTCGTCGATTTTCTATTAATCTATCACCCATTGGGGGCTGATTCAGCAGTAAGTCAGCAGTGAGTTTTTAGTGGCCAGTGCCTCTCCAGACATTCATATCCGTAGCCTTCCTTAACTTTTTGATCTCCAAGCCCTCCTTTGTAACCTTTGCTATTAAAACACTGTAGACTTCTCCAAAGGAAAAATACAGCCCGCCTTGAGAGTACCTTTATTGAAAATCTAAGATATTTCCATAATTTTGCTGAATTTGCAGACGGCATAGTCTGTTCGTGCAGGGCATTCCCAAAGGCCTCAATGAAGTTGGCAAAAAAGTACTCATTTGAAAGGCATTACATTTATTAAACCTGAACGCAGCCAGGCAATAACAAACTACGAGACACTGCACAGCCATTTGCCACAATCATTATCATTCATGGTAAAAACAACAATCAGGTAAGAATTTCAAAATTAAAAAAATGAGAACAAAAACTGCCCTGCTTACTTTTTCTATTGTCTTTACCGCAATAACAGTAGAAGCACAAACAACGGGGACTCTTACCGACTCAAGGGATGGTAAGTCATACAAAACAATAAGTATCGGCCCTCAAACCTGGATGGCCGAAAACCTGAATTATAGTACATCAAATTCATGGTGTTATGGAGAAAGTCCCACAAATTGCAATGGGTTCAGCAGATTATACACCTGGGAAACTGCCCAAAATGCTTGCCCCAGCGGGTGGCATTTGCCAACTAAAAGTGAATTTGATGCACTCTTAAGCCATGTTGGTGGTAGCGGCATCAATGCCTATCATGCACTTAAAGAATCCGGCAACAGCGGTTTTACGTCTCTCTTCGGAGGCTGGCGCAACAGCAAAGGACAATTTGGCGACCTTGGCGTCCACGGTCACTACTGGACCTCCACAGAGGCCCGCTCCCGCACAGCATGGGGCATGAGCATGAACAGCATTGTGCAGTATTCCAGCATGCGCTTCCTATACAGGAATTGGGGATTCAGTGTTCGCTGCTTAAAAGATTAACTGATAAGAACTGCCAATTATAGATATTATTTTGAATTCGGATATTCGTTTTCCCGACTTTCATCACTTCATCACTCCATCACTTCCGTCACCTCCGTAACATTATCAAATTATTTTTCATATCTTTGATCCGACCTTGCCCTAAAAAGGTCATCACGGGGGTTTAACAAAAAATCAAATCTATGAAATTACGAATGGTCTGCATCATGGCGGGATTGGCTGCACTGCTGGCAGTGGGCTGTGATTCCGCGAAGGATTCCGCGAAGGAGTCTGTCATCATCGCAAAAGAGGTCGAATACGACG
This sequence comes from uncultured Bacteroidota bacterium, assembly GCA_937934705.1. Lineage (GTDB taxonomy): Bacteria > Bacteroidota > Bacteroidia > Bacteroidales > CAIWKO01 > CALGYY01. The sequence continues at coordinate 2,524 of CALGYY010000036.1, read as the reverse complement.
TCTTTATCAGTAACTACCGTTTCGCATCCTACTCCGCCCTTGATCCGGGGGAGATCTGGGACCGCGAAAACATCGAGGCACCGTACAGAAAGGAATTCATCAGAATGCTCTTCGAAAAAGCCGCATCGGGAGCCATTAAGATCACTGACCTGCAAGGAAATGCCGTGGATTCCGCCGGCTTTCCGGCATTGATCTCCAAAAGTGACACACAACGGATGACCCGGCCCTATCCCCCCTACGATGAGTTCGACACTGTTGTGAATACCAGCGTTGAAAAGCGGCTGATCGTCGCCCTCCGCTTCCGCGAGGAATGGACTTACGACCCGCATACCATGGCCATCAGTAAAAAGGTTCTCGCTTACGCACCCATGGCGACCACAGTGAGTTTCGACGACCGTTACCGGGAGGTGTACTCTTATCCCAAACCCCTTTTCTGGGTGATTTGCGACGGTGAAAAAAACCGGGAAGAGATCCTGACCCGCAGAATCATTTATTCAACAGCGTATACAGGAGATATCACCCCGGCCAGCAATCTGGATTCCCTTCAGGCCAATACCTACTGGAAAAGATTCTTTGAGCTGGCGTACAGCGACAGCATCGCTGCTTACACTTATGCCGAAGGAGACATGAACAATCTGCAGATTTCAGGGGCTGATCTTTATGCTGAGCTGAACAGCAGTGATACCATCCGTTTCTCATCCGGAGAACCTCCGGTAACAAAAGATACGGTAGTAAAAAACAGTCCGGGGGTGGATTTCGATTTCCGTTTCTGCGAAGAATGGAGTTTTGATCCGAACACCATGGCCATTTATAAAAAGGTGAACGGGCTTTGCCCGCTGGTACAGGAATGGACCGCCGACACCCGTGAATTCCGCGGCTATCGCCCCCTCTTCTGGGTTTACTGGGGAGATGTCTGGGTTCCCTATCAGGGGAAACTTAAACTGAAGAAACTGTAAGTGCTTATCACGCACTTTTCAGGCAGGGCCGCTTTCTGGTTCTGCCTTTTTTCGTTTTACGAATAACGAGCTGATTATTGCTTTATCCATGATCCCCCTTGTGTTGCGGTGGTCTGCAACGAAACGGAAAAACCGGCCGCCAATCAACGGATAATTTTATCTTTGCAACAAAGCAAATCCCATGAAATACAAACAGCTCATATTCGACCCGGAAAAGAAAGACCGCCTGAAAGATTTCGATCCCGCCTATTGTGGCGATTACAAAGACAAGGATGACGCTCAGGATGACCTGAAAAAGGGTGTTAAGAAACTCAGCGAACTTCAGGAGAAGCTGTATGCCTCTGACCGGCATGCGCTGCTGATTATTTTCCAGGCCATGGATGCAGCGGGTAAGGATGGCACCATCAAACACGTGATGTCGGGCGTTAACCCGCAGGGCTGCCAGGTAAAGAGTTTCAAGGTGCCGTCGGCCGAAGAGATGGACCATGATTACCTCTGGCGTTGCAATAAAGCCCTCCCCGAAAGGGGCAACATCGGCATTTTCAACCGCTCCTATTATGAAGAAGTGCTGGTGGTCAGGGTACACGAGAATTACCTGCTCGACGAGAAAGTCCCCCAGCTGGAAAAGAAACTGAAAGACGGAAAGATCTGGAAAGAAAGATACACCCAGATCAACCATTATGAACGTTACCTGACTGAGAACGGAACACGGGTACTCAAGTTCTTCCTGAATGTATCGAAAGAAGAACAGAAACAACGCTTTCTGGACCGTTTGAATGACCCGTCCAAAAACTGGAAGTTTTCCCTGCGCGACTGTAAAGAACGTCAGTACTGGAATGAATACATGCGGGCCTATGAAGAGATGCTGATCCACACCTCCACGCGTGAAGCCCCCTGGTTTGTGATCCCTGCCGATCATAAATGGTTTATGCGTGCTGCCGTATGCCAGATCATCGTGGATCAGCTGAATGCCATGGGACTGAAATTCCCCGTCCTCAGCACTGAAATGCAGGCAGAACTCGAAGAAGCGAAGAAGATGCTGAATGCAGAATAAGCCTGGGGTCTCTCCTCCTATTTGGTCATCTTGCAAATAATTCCGACCTTTGCACGCCGGTTTGGGGAAGTCATCCCGGTAAATTGGGTAATACTCTTATAACTAACAAATTAGTGCCGGCATCAGAGGCCGGTCACAATGAATTTAAGGCCTTCCCGGGCCGGATAAAGTAAATTATTGTGAAGAATTCCCGACTGGAAGCATGGCTGATAATATTTCTGGCTGAAATCCTCTTAATCGGCATTTCGGTGCTGGTGTCGTGCAACGGGATCAGCTTCAGTGAGAATAAACCAGGTTTTATCAGCCCGGAAGAGTTAACGGACTTTCACCAGGAAGATCCCAACCTGGTGGCCGACAGCCTGCTGCGCGAATACCTGGCTGATACTGCCGGTGCCGACACCCTGCTGAAACGTACACCCCTCTCGAAGATCGGCCCGAAGAAGCGTAACATTTACCTGATCAATCCCGAAACCAATGGCAAGACCCCGCTGGATCTTTTCTTCGAAAGCCTGTT
>CALGYY010000035.1 GCA_937934705.1 uncultured Bacteroidota bacterium | reverse complement strand
GGCGAGAAAAAAGCGCTTTTGTTACTTTTGGCGCGACAAAAGTAAAGCAATGAAATACTCAACTTTAAGGTTACTCCGGAATGAATACGAGGCCACTGAAATGATGTTTTGAACAAGAAGAAAAAGGTTCGGGTGCGGAGGACTCCCGAACCCCTGATAAGCAAAAGATCATCAGAACCCCGTATCCTCAGTGCAGTTGCGAAGTTGAAGAGAAATAAGCAATCACAGATACAGAAGCGATCATTCGATATCCGAATCACTATTTTTATAATTTTGCCGAAAATCTGTGATTATGAAAAATGTGGTCAAATTATTACTGTTCGCGTCAGTGGCTGCTTTCATCAGCTGTGAAGCACCTGATGCTACGGAAAACGATAACAAAGCCGGAGAACAGGATTCAAACGCCTATGTGATCAGCACGCCGATGTACCCGGAATGCTGGATCAATGAACACACCCTGCAGCGCGAGGTTGTGCATACACAACCCTGGGCCAGCAAGATTGATTCATCCTGGCAGGACAGTTACGGTTACCGGGATTTCTTCCGCAATGCCGGACCGCAGATGCTCAAACTTATTAATGTCAGTTTCTGGGCATTATTCCCGAAGACAGAGATCGACGCCAAACTCGTGGTCGGTATCGACTCCATGGAAACGCAGACTTTCTGGGTGGGGATAGAACTGAAAGACAGCATCAAGACCGCCAATGAATGGCAGAAATTCAACATCAGCCTGGGGACACCGGCCAAAACAGGGCCTGATCACCGCCTGACAGTGTACGTTTGGGGCTTCGACAAGCAGCGGATGTACGTTGATGATTTCGCCGTCAGTTACACATACTGATTCCCGCTTCATCAATCCGGAGAGGATCACCCTTCCCCCGGAAAGGGTGAAGCATACTGTCATTCCGATCAGGGAGCTGTTTTACACTCTGCTTCCTGATCAACTTTCTTCACATCAACAATATAGAGGGGTCTCTTGCGCACATTGGAAGCGATACGGCTGATGTACTCACCCATAATACCTATGCTGAGCAGCTGTACCCCTCCGAGAAAGAGGAGGCTGATCATCAGCGAAGCCCAGCCCGGTACGGCACCACCAAGAATGAACTTCGAGTAAAGCGCGTAAATGGCCACGATAAAAGACAGCACTGCGACCACGAATCCTGACCAGGTCACCAGTTTCAGCGGAAAATCGGAAAAAGAGGTTATACCATCGGCAGCAAAGCGTGTCATTTTGCCGTAGGTGTACGAAGTCTTCCCGGATCTCCGGCCATCCCTGTCATACTCTACAAATCCCTGCCTGAATCCCGCCCATGCGATCTGACCCCTGATGAACTTGTGCTGCTCCGGCATACTGCGAAGTACCGCCACCACTTTCTGCCGCATGATACGGAAGTCACCGGTGTCCACCGGAATGCTGACAGAGGTCATTCGTTTGAGCATGCGGTAAAACACCTTGGCGGTGAATTTCTTCATGAAAGACTCTCCTTTTCGGCGCCGCCTTTTGGCGTACACCACATCCAGCCCTTCCTGAAGCTTCATATACATCGGGATCAGGGTTTCCGGCGGATCCTGAAGATCTCCGTCAATGATCGCCACATATTCCGCAAAGGCGTGGTCAATCCCTGCAGAGACAGCAATCTGATGGCCGAAATTCCGGCTGAACGACAGGTAGCGGATCCTTGAATCTGTCAGCGCCAGATGTTCGATGATTTCCTGGGTACGGTCATGGCTGCCATCGTTGATGAACAAGAAAACAACAGGAATCTCCAACTGAGATGCGGTATCTGACAAGCGGGCATGCAGCTCTGCAAGGTTCCTTTCCTCGTTAAATACGGGTATGATTATACAAAGCTCACTCATAAGTGATCCGCCAGGTTTATCCGGGGTGTGAATCAGAACTTTTTATCAAAATTGATGATCACGTTATCGCTGTTATACTTGCCGCAATCCAGCTCAATCGAAATGTCTTTCCGGGGGACTTCAAAACGGTCACGCGGACTCACTTTCAGGGAGGGATCGGCGTATACCTTTTGCATGTAAAGCGCCCATACCGGAAGCGACATATTGGCACCCTGTCCGAGAGCTGTACTCCTGAAATGCACACTCCTGTCTTCACAGCCTACCCATACTCCTGTGACCAGATTGGGCACGATGCCCATAAACCAACCGTCGGAGTTGTTGTCTGTTGTGCCCGTTTTCCCGGCAATCTGGTTATTGAGCTTGTACTTACCGTGCAGGCGTGCTCCTGTACCGCTTTCCACCACACCCTGCATCAGGCTGAGCATCACAAATGCCGTTTCTTCACTCATCGCTTCCGAACGACGCGGAACAAAGGTCGCCAGAACATTCCCGTGCTTGTCTTCAATTCTTGTAACGAAAATCGGTTCTGTATAAACGCCTTTATTCGCGTAGGCTCCGAAAGCGCCCACCATCTCATAAAGGCTGAGATCCGGCGTACCCAGACAGATTGCGTAAACCTCAGGAATATCGCTTTTGATCCCCAGCTTACGCGCTACTTTGATCACAGGTCCCGGTGAATATCGTTTGATCAGAAAAGCCGAGATCCAGTTGATGGAATTCGCCAGGGCCTCCTTCAGGCTCACCATCTCGCCCTCTTTGTAGTCGCCCGAATTCTTGGGTTCCCATTTCTGTCCGTAAGGCAGGTCAAAAGAAACCGGAACGTTCGGCACCTTGGTGCAGGGGGAATAATCGCCTTCCTGTATGGCCACCGTATAAACAAAGGGTTTGAATGTAGAACCCACCTGGCGACGTGCCAGCTTCACATGATCATACTTGAAATATTTATAATCGATTCCTCCGACATACGCCCTGACATATCCGGTCTGGGGTTCCATTGACATAAGACCCGTCAGCAGGAACCACTTGTGGTATTTCACGGAATCATAGGGACTGAGTACCGTATCAATTTCGCCGTTCCACGAAAACAGTTTCATTTTTATGGGTGTTTTCATGGCCTCTTCGATCAGGTGCTGCGGAACATTCTGTTCCTTCATGGCCCTGTAGCGTTCCGATCGTTTGACCCCCTGCCAGATCATCTGGTCGATCTTCTCATCACTGAGGGTCCAGTCGTACGGAGCTTTCTTTACCCCTTTCCAGTGCTTGTAGAATTCCGGCTGAAGATCTTTGGAAAGGTGCTCCACCACAGCCTCTTCAGCATACCGCTGCATCTTCGAGTTAATGGTGGTATAGATATGTAATCCGTCTTTATATAGATTATACGGAGTCCCGTCTGCCTTCAGATTCTTGTTGCACCATCCGTAGGCCGGGTTATTATCCCACTCATCCTTATCAATCTTGTATTTAATAAGGTCGGTATAATCTTCTTCCTTCGGCTCAGAGGCCGTCAGCATCATCCTGAGGTATTCCCGGAAATAGGTGGCAATACCCGCCGTGTGATCCTGTATCCTGAATTTCGACATATCCAGGGGCAGTGCCTTGAGGCTGTCGAATTCCGCTTCGCTGATGAAGTTGTATTTCCGCATCTGTGCAAATACCGTAGTGCGGCGATCCACCGCATTCTGCGGGTTTCTGATGGGACTGAAACGTGTCGGGGCCTTGAGGATACCCACCAAAAGGGCTGATTCCTGAAGGTTGAGGGAGTCGGGCGTTTTATTGAAGAATGTCCGCGCTGCAGACTTGATCCCGAAGGACTGACTTCCGAAATCCACCGTATTCAGGTACATCGCAAGGATCTCCTGCTTGGTGTAATTCCGCTCAAGCTTGACAGCTGTAACCCATTCGCGGAGTTTGGTTGACACCAGTTCGAAAAAAGACGGGTTTTCCTTGCGGGGAAAGAGATTCTTTGCCAGTTGCTGGGTGATGGTGCTGCCCCCTCCGGAACTCTCTTTCCCGCCAATGACGGTAAAGGTGATCACGCGCATAAGGCTCCGGGCATCAACCCCTGCATGGTTCATGTAACGGGCATCTTCAGTAGCAATCAGGGCGTTGACCAGGTTGGGAGAAAGATCCTCAAAATGAACGTTGGACCGGTTCTCATAAAAGAACTTTCCCAGCAGCACCTGATCCGCCGAATGGATCTCTGTCGCCAGGTTGCTCCGTGGATTCTCCAACTCGTCAAAGGTGGGCATAAAGCCGAAAGCACCCACTGAGACCAAAAGGAAAACAAGAAAAATCAGACCCAGGAAGGAGAAATATATAATCCACAATATTTTTATATATTTCATGTACTCTTCCGGAAGGATCTTCTTTACATCGATCTTCGGCAAAATTTGCTTCGCGTCTTTCATGGATTGGCTTTTTCGATTCTGATCCCGAAATCACTGACCTCTTTCAGCAGGCTGTCGCGCATCCCCTGTTCAAACTCGAAAGAATATATCCCGCTTTGTCTGAACCTGAAGTTTTTTCTGAACAAAATCCGGTTATCAATCTTGCTTCCGCTTCTTTTACCCAGCCAGCGTCCGTCCACATCCGCAAGGTAACACTCCAGCGTATCTGAAGACATTTCGCCGGAAGGATAGAGCGTCCGCAAAAACAGAAAGAGGTTGGCGTATTTATAGTCTGCCGTTGTGCGGATATTCAGGTAGAAGTTATGAGGTGTCACCGTATCCGCAATTTCAACATTGAATTTTATGATGTCTCCCGCACTCCAGCCGGCAGGATCCGTTTCCTTGTTCTTTTCATAAACCATGTCAGGATCGCAGGAGGTGAGCCACACCAAAAGGCAAACAAGGCACACACTGAAGAGTCCCGCTGAAAGCCGCATGCTTCTGTAATTTCTTTTATCTGACATTGTCAAAGCGGGTGAGGTCATCCTCCTCATTGGCAAAATCAATTTTCTTTTCTTTGATCTGGGCGAAATCCTCCAGCTTCTCAGGAAAGATATTTTTCCTGTTCTTCTCGATGATCTCTTTCACCTTGTTCACGGGGATGGCCATCATGTTGCTGTTGTCATTCACATAGGAATACCACATCACCTGTTTAAAAACGTCTGTCTTCAGGAAATGTGCTTCACCCTTCTTCGTTTTCAGATGAATGTTGGTCTCAGGGAAATTTCGCAGTGCATCCTGGTAACAGTCGTATTCATAGTTGAGACAGCATTTCAGTTTGCCGCACTGACCGGCCAGTTTTTGCGGATTGATCGACAATTGCTGCACGCGCGCAGCGCCTGTATTCACTGAGCGGAACTCATGCAGCCAGGTGGAACAGCAAAGCTCACGACCGCAGGTGCCGATACCCCCCAGGTTGCTGGCTTCCTGCCGCATACCGATCTGGCGCATCTCTACCCTGATGCCGAACTGTTCTGCCAGTATCTTGATCAGCTCCCTGAAATCCACACGTTCTTCAGCCGTGTAATAGAAAATCGCCTTGGTTCCGTCGGCCTGATACTCCACGTCGTTCATCTTCATTTCAAGCTTCAGTTCCCGGCTGATCTTTTTGGTCTTCATCAGCACGGTTTCTTCATTGTGAACTGAACTCAGCCATTTTTCAATATCCGAGGGCCTGACCCTGCGATAAACCTTTTTTGCCTCGGGATTGTTTACGTCCACCCTTTTACGTTTCATCTGTAGCCGGGCCGCCTCACCCAAAAGGGTGACGATCCCGATATCATGCCCGGGGGAGGATTCTACTGCGACAATATCCCCGACTACGAGATCCATCCTTGGCGGAACCCTGAAGAATTCCTTGCGGCTGTTCTTAAACCGTACTTCAACAAAATCAAAAACCGGCAGATTATTCGGCTGGTGAATATGATCAAGCCAGTCATAGCAATTTCGCTTGCACGCGCCGTGACTGTAAATATGGTCGTTCCTCTGGTGGATCCTGGGTTTATCGCCACATCCCCGGGTGGTAAATTCATGCAGTTTGTGGTCTTCCATGCCCATAGATATTAAACCCGCAAATGTACGAAAAATTTCGTGGCACAAAGCGGCCTAAACCGTAATTTTCATCAGTTTGTTGACCCTGATACTCAGGTCCATAAACAGGATACGGGGATTGGCATTGCGCTCGATGTGATACGCCGCCTTGTTGAACATCACGTTGAATTCCGGAATGTTGGCCGGATTAATAAAGGGGGAAACCTTCTGAACAAATTCAAGTTCGTCACCTTCCAGCTTAACCAGTGCGTCCAGACGATAATGAAACAGCTGGCACCTGCGGAATACCCTTAAGGCATACAGAAGCAGGCTTTTTTGCCGCTCACGGCCCAGTTTGGCCACGGATTCGACAAAGGGAACGATCTTCAGGATGTCATTTGAATAACATAATCTGAACCAGTCCCTTAGCAACAGGAAATTCTCAGCCTCATCCTGATGATCCTCCACCAGCCTGATGGCCATGCGGAGGTTCCCTTCACTCAGCAGGGCAATCTTATTGGCTGCGGCATCACTCAGCTCAAACCGGCCGCGCAGGTAATGTACCACATCGGGCGCATTGAAACGCGGAACTTTCAGAATCTGTGTCCGTGAAAGAATAGTGTTGAGTACCATATCCGTATTGCCCGTGATCAAAATGAAAAGGGTTTTGTCCGGGGGCTCCTCAAGAATCTTGAGGATTTTGGGAGCAGCAGCATGATAGAATCTTTCGGCGTGCCAGATGATGACGACCTTATACTCTGATTCATAAGCTTTGTAGGTCAGCACTTTCGACATCTCATTGCAGTCCTCCGCATTGATAATGCCCTGCTTGTTCTCTATGCCGATCTTGTCGTGCCATTCCTGCAGGCCTGCCATGAAATTGCTCTGCAACAGAAATTCCCTGAATTCATTCAGAAAATCCCTGCTTAACGGCTTTTTGATCTCTTTTGTGGAAGCGACCGGCACGAAAAAATGAAGATCCGGATGGGCCAGCTTGGCATATTTGACACAGGAAGGACATATGCCGCAACTGTCGCCACGCAGCGGCCCTTCTTCAAAATATTGCTTATTCTCACAGGAAACGAACTGGGCAAAAGCTATGGCCAGGGCGAGCTTTCCGCAACCCTCGGGTCCTGTAAACAACTGGGCGTGACTGACCCGGTTTTTGCGGACCGTCTGCACCAGCAGGTTTTTGACCCTGTTTTGTCCGACGATCTCACTGAATTTCATACTCAGAGCTTCCTTCTGATTTCTGTTTCAGTGTACCCTTCTATGATATCCCCGACCTTGATGTCGTTGAAGTTTTCAATACTGAGTCCACAATCCTGTCCGGCAAAGACCTCCTTCACATCGTCCTTGAACCGCTTCAGAGAGCTAAGTGCCCCGGTATAGGTCACAATTCCATCACGGATAATCCTGACTTTGGTGCTGCGCTGCATTTTGCCATCCAGCACCATACAACCGGCGATGGTTCCCACCTTGGTGATTTTGAACACTTCGCGGACTTCCAGATTACAAATGATCTTTTCTTCAATCTCAGGAGAAAGCATTCCCTCGATGGCCGACTTGATCTCGTTGATCGCATTGTAAATGATCGAATAGAGCCGGATGTCGATTTGCTCACTCTCCGCCAGTTTGCGCGCGTTCAGGCTCGGGCGTACCTGGAAACCGATGATGATGGCGTTGGATGCCGTGGCCAGCAATACGTCGGACTCGGTGATTCCTCCGACCGACTTGTGGATCACATTCACCACCACCTCACCCGTGGAAAGCTTAAGCAGAGAGTCTGACAAAGCTTCCACCGATCCGTCCACGTCGCCCTTGACAATGATATTGAGCTCCTTGAAATCGCCGATGGCAATACGACGACCGATCTCGTCGAGCGTAATATGCTTCTGGGTGCGAATGCCCTGCTCACGCTGCAACTGCTGACGTTTGGTCGCTATGGTTTTCACCTCGCGTTCATCAACCATTACATTAAAGGGGTCGCCAGCCTGCGGAGCACCGTTCAGACCCAGCATCAGAATAGGTGTGGAAGGACCTGCCTCAGTCACCTGCTGATTACGTTCGTTATACATGGCCTTGACACGGCCATAATGATAGCCCGCCAGCACCATATCACCGATCTTCAGGGTTCCGTTCTGCACCAGGAATTTGGTGACATACCCGCGGCCCTTCTCCAGTGAGGCCTCAAGAACGGTTCCACTCGCCAGTTTTGAAGGATTGGCTTTCAACTCAAGAAGTTCGGCCTCAAGCAATACCTTATCCAGCAGTTCACTGATGTTCAAACCTTTTTTGGCAGATATTTCCTGACTCTGATATTTACCACCCCAGTCTTCCACCAGGATATTCATTTTCGACAACTCTTCCTTGATCTTCTCCGCATCCGCACCCGGCTTATCAATCTTATTGATTGCAAATACAATGGGTACACGGGCAGCCTGCGCGTGATTGATCGCCTCCACCGTCTGGGGCATCACATTATCGTCAGCCGCAACCACGACAATAGCCACGTCGGTCACCTTGGCTCCGCGGGCACGCATAGCTGTAAAGGCCTCGTGACCGGGTGTGTCGAGGAAAGTGATCTTCTTGCCGCTGTCAAGCGTTACCTCGTAAGCCCCGATGTGCTGGGTGATCCCCCCGGCTTCACCGGCAATCACGTTGGAACGGCGGATATAGTCAAGCAAGGAGGTTTTTCCGTGGTCGACGTGACCCATCACCGTAACAATCGGGTGACGGTCGCTGAGATCCTCGGGATCGTCCTCATCTTCTTTAATGGCCGCAGAAACATCAACACTGACAAATTCAACGGCAAAACCGAACTCCTCCGCCACAATGGTAAGGGTTTCAGCATCCAGCCTCTGGTTGATGGACACAAACAGACCAAGGCTCATACAGGTGGCGATGATCTCGTTCACACTCACGTTCATCAGGCTGGCCAGCTCATTGGCGGTCACAAACTCCGTGACTTTAATGGTCTTCTTACCCTCTTCCTCCCGGGCCATTTCCTCTTCGATGTGCTGCTGCACCATCTCACGCTTCTGGCGACGATATTTCGAAGCTTTTGATTTACCGGTAGCACTGAGCCGTGCCAGGGTTTCCTTGATCTGCTTTTCAATTTCTTCCTCCGATACCTCAGGTTTCAATATCGGTTTCTTCTTGCGAAGCTTCTTGTCCTGATCACCGGTGCTTACCGTTTCAACAGCCTTCTCCGCCTTTTTGATACGCTTGCGCTTCTTCTTCGGATATTTTTCCTCATTCGTAAGCGTCCCTTTTTTGGAATTCTCCTTGATGGTGTCAAGGTCAATCTTCCCCACAATGGTGGGACCATCCAGCTTACGGATCTCGGTCTTCATGAAATTCGGATCCTTCTCCTCAGTCCTGACCTCTTCCTTCTCTTTGACGACTTCTTCCACGATCTTCTCTTCTGCCTGCTCAACAAGCTCCTCTTTCACTTCCGCCACAATTTCTTCCTTAACCGTGGTCTTCCCCTTCTTTACCTTGCTCTCTTTCTTAGACTCATCAACTATGGCTTCTTCATGAACAGCTTCTTCCTTGCCCTTTCCCTTGCCCTTTTTGACGGGCTTGGTCTTCTCCTTTATTGCGTCAAGATCAATTTTACCCACAACCTTCACCTTACTGCTCCCTTTTTCTTCCACCTTCTCCTCAGGCTGTTCTTCCTGCTTCTCCTGCTCGGGGGTCTCCTCAGTTTTTACGGCTTTTTTCTTCGTGGTCTTCTCTTTCTCTGCAACTTCAGCCTTCTCCTTTTTTAAACTCTTCTCTTCCTGCACCTCTTCCGTGACTGCAGTCCTGACCTTGGTTTTCTTCTCAGCCGGCTTCTCCGTAATGGTTTGTACACCCTTGATGATGAGCTCCTTTACGTCTTCCTGCTCGGGCTCCTCCTCCATCTTCTTTTCCTTCTCTGCCGTAATCGTTTCGTGACGCAGACCGATCCCGATCTTCATCGATTCCTCCTTCACATGCTTCTCCGACTGGTACTCCTTCACCACCATCTCATAAAGCTCGGAGGTAATCTTGGTGTTGGGATTGCTCTCAATCTTGTGTCCCTTCTTATTCAGAAAGTCAACAATGGTACTGATACCAACATTGAATTCCTTTGCCACCTTACTGAGCCTGACCGTTTTATTTCCGTCTTCCATATGACTTGATTAGATACCGGTTAATTGTGCGCTTTTTGTTTTTCTTTCCTGAATGTGATCTTACTCAAATTCGGATCTCAGAATACGGACCACTTCCTTGATGGTCTCCTCCTCCAAATCAGTACGTGTGACCAGTTCCTCGATGCTGAGGTCAATGACACTTCTCGCGGTATCGCAGCCTATCGCCTTGAACTCGTCGATGATCCACTGATCGATTTCATCAGAGAATTCCTGAAGATCCACATCCTCCATATCCCCTTCCACATCACGGTAAACATCTATCTCATATCCTGTCAGCTTGGAAGCCAGTTTGATGTTATGCCCGCCTTTCCCGATGGCCAGGCTGACCTGGTCAGGCTTGAGATAGACATCCGCTTTTTTGTTTTTTTCATCCAGCATGATGGAAGAAATCTTTGCCGGACTCAGGGCACGCTGCATATAAAGCACCGTGTTGCCGGTAAAATTGATCACATCAATATTTTCGTTTCTCAGTTCCCTTACAATTCCATGTATACGGGCACCTTTCATCCCCACACAGGCACCTACCGGATCAATGCGGTCGTCGTAGGACTCAACGGCTACCTTGGCGCGCTCCCCGGGGATGCGTACAATCTTCTTAATGGTGATCAGTCCGTCGTAAACTTCAGGAACCTCGGCCTCAAAAAGACGCTCAAGGAAAACGGGACTACTGCGTGAGAGAATGATGCTGGGATTGGAATTCTTCATCTCCACCCGCAGCACAACCGCCCGCAAACTGTCACCCTTGCGGTAGAAATCCGAAGGGATCTGCTCCGACTTCGGAAGGATCAGCTCGATGCCTTCATCATCAAGAACCAGAATCTCCTTTTTCCACACCTGGTAAACCTCCCCGCTGACAATGGTACCAACTTTATCAATGTATGTTTTATAAACATTATCCTTTTCATACTCCAGAACCTTTGATATAAGGTTCTGCCGCATAGCAAGGATCTCCCTGCGACCGAAATCCTTCATTTTCACTTCCTCCGAAACATCTTCCCCCACCTCAAAATCCGGTTCAATCTTGATCGCATCGGAATAAGCGATTTCCTTGTTCTCATCTTCCACCGCACCGTCATCAACAATGACACGGTTGCGCCACACCTCCAGGTCGCCCCTGTCGATGTTCACAATGATATCGAAATTCTCATCCGAGCCATACTTCTTGATCAGCATGTGACGGAACACATCCTCCAGGATGCGCATAAGGGTTTCGCGGTCAATATTCTTGAATTCCTTAAACTCCGCGAATGACTCAACGAGATTGATGTTGTCCTGTGCTTCCATCAGACTAATGAATTATAATTGATTATTTACTTAAATGATATTTCTACCTTACTGCTTTTAATTTCTGTAAACGTCATTTCCTTTTTATGTTCTGCCTCTTTGGTTTTCTTATTCGCCGGAATAAGGAGCAGGATTCCTTCCGGTTTAACTTCAAGCAGTTGACCTTTCACCAGGCTTCCGTCGTTCAGCGTAACGGCCAGCTTTCGTCCGCAATGCCTGGGGTACTGCCTGGGCAGTGTCAGCGGCTGGTCGGCCCCTGCCGAAGAAACCTGGAGCTCAAAATCTTCCTGATCCCGGTCCATCAGGGCTTCCATTTGCCTGCTCACTTGTACGCAGTCATCGATGCTCACCCCATGATCCCCGTCAAGAAAAACCATGATCCTGTTTCCCGGCAATACCCTGATGCTCACCGGAAACATCTCCGTGCCATCCAGTATGCTTTCCAGGTGCTGTCTGATCAGTGTTTCTTTTATCATTTCCTGCCTCCTGCGGGCTTTTTATCTGGTTTCATCCGGGCAACAAATAAGGGGACTCTCGTCCCCTTACATCATCATCCCTTCTGCTGGTTGTCCGACCAGGAATCGAACCTGGACTCTTCTGAACCAAAATCAGACGTGTTGCCAGTTACACCATCGGACAGTCTTTATCGTAAAAGACGGGCAAAAGTAATACTTTTTTCTGAACACACAAATTTTTGTTGAATTATACGGCTGTAAAGGCACTGTCCCCCTTTTGATGAAAGAGTCAGAAAAAAAATGATATATTTGCCCGGGACCCCGGGATAATATCATTGAATGGGCACAAACCCCCGGGAGACTGTCACCTTTAAACATGAACCCATGCTGACCACCACCCACGAGAAAACAAATGATGTTCTGATCCTCCGCATGAACGGCAGGCTCGATGCCATCAGTTGCGCAACATTTGAAAATGAAGTCCTCCCCCTGGCAGGAGGAAGCAAAACCCACGTCGTGATCGACGCCGGAGCACTTGAATATATCAGCAGTGCCGGACTGCGTTCCCTCCTGCTGATCGCCCGTCAGCAAAATGCCCATGGCGGAAAAGTCATCATCTGCAGCCTCAATCCAGGCATTAAAGAGGTTTTCCGTATCAGCGGCTTCGATACCATCATCACACCATACCCGTCGGTGGAAGCTGGCATGGCTTCCCTGCAGGCCTGAACCTCAGCCTCCGATTGTTCAACCGGACCGGCCATTCTCCGGCTCAGTCCTTTAACACCAATGAATTATGGATAACGTTAGCTATGGCTTTTCTGAACCACAGAAAAGAGAACTGATCACCGAACAACTCTTCCCCGGAACCGGCTTCGCCAACATTCCCTTTGTGGTCAGCCTCAAAGATTCAGTCGACTTCATTAAACTGGAAAAGGCCATCAATCTCTTTATTCAGCGCCACGACGGTATCCGCCTGCAGGTGGTGAAGGAAGACAAAAATTTCAAACAGAGGATCTCCCCTCCCGCTGAGAGAAAGTTCGACTTTTTTGATTTCTCCTCAGACCTCGCCAAAGAAAAGTTCGGCGAGTGGATCCACCGCGAAAAACAAAAACCTTTCATCCTCACCGGATCCGACCTCTTTTACTTTGCCCTGCTGAAACTGCCCGACGGAAGCGGCGGATTCTTCGTGAACTGCCATCACATCCTGTGTGACGGAGCATCCGTCAAAATCCTGATCAATGAAATCGTTTCCCTTTACGGCCAGCTCAGCCGGAATGAACAAGCCGCAACAGATCCTGCGCCTTCATACCTTGAATTCCTCAGCAGCGAGATCAGCTACCTCAGGAGTGAAGAGTATCTGAACGATAAAAAATTCTGGGAAGAGAAATATGCCACCCTCCCGCCTGAGATCACTCATCCGGCGATGCGGGATCCGAAACCCAACATCAGGGCAAGGGAAAAACATATTGCATTGTCCCGCCGGCTCAGCGATAAGCTGCTGGAGTTTGCCAACACAGAAGGCATCACCCCCGTAAACTTTATGACGGCCGTGATCATGGCCTATTTCGCCAAAATCACACGCAACGATGAGGTCGTGGTGGGCATGCTTACCCACAACCGGAAAACGGAGAGAGAAAAGCAGACCTTCGGAATGTTTGCCAACGTCTTCCCCCTCAGAATGACCTTGAATCCCGAACTGAGTTTCCGCGGATTCATCAGGGCCCTTTCAGAAGAAAACCGCTTGATCCTGAAAAACCACTCGCGCTACCCCTTCGGGCATCTGGCCAATGATCTGCGCAAGAAATACAAGAGCGTTCCCTCCCTCCTGAATATCATCATCGCGGGGCAGGATTTCGGCTTTGAAAACTGTGAGGCCGTCTATCATCACCCCCTTTATGAACAGCCTCCCTACTGCATGCTGATCAATCTGGTAAAGAACGGACAGGATTATTACCTGATCATCACCACGCCCGAGGGGATGTACCATGAGTCTGACATCGCACTGGCCGGGGGACACCTGCTTACGGCCTTTGATGCCGTTCTCTCGCGGCCCGACAGGCTCCTGGACGACCTGCCGCTGATGTCAGAAAATGAAAAAACACTGCTTTTCTCCGATATCCCTCAAACGATCCCTGCGGCGGATACCACGACGATCACAGCACTTTTTGAAGAGCAGGCAGCCCGTACACCCGATCACACCGCACTGGTATTCAATGATGAAATTCTGACCTACCGTGAATTCAACGCCAAAGCCAATGCCCTGGCATGGAAGCTCCGGGAGGAAGGGATCGGGAAAGGGGATGTGGTGGCCATTCTCATGGATCACCGGCCGGAAATGATTACCGGTATCTTCGGAATTCTCAAATCAGGGGCGGCCTATCTGCCCATCGATCCGGCCTATCCCGACGAACGCATCGCGTACATCATCAGTGAAAGCGGCGCTAAAAAAGTGTTCACCGTCAGTGGCCTGAAAGATAAGCTCCCCGCAAAGGAACTCTTTACTGATTTGTGTGATCCCGCATCCTATAGCCCGAAAACGGACAACCCGCCCATACTGAACGATGCAAAAGACCTGATTTATATCATCTATACCTCAGGATCCACTGGACGGCCCAAGGGGGTCATGATCAGTCACGCTAACCTGGTGAATGTCGTCCTTTGGATGAAAGAGCTCTGCAGTGCCGGAGAAAACGATCGCTTCAGCAAATTTGCAGGCTACGCGTTTGATGTGTCTCAGGGTGAGATCTACCCGCCGCTGATCAGCGGAGCCGCGCTTCACATCATCCCGCCCGATGTGCGCCACAGCCCGAAAATGGTCAACGATTATTTCAACCGCAAACAGATCACAGTCTCCTTCCTTCCCACCCAGTTTGCCGAACAATTCAACGAATTTGAAGAGAACACCTCGCTGCGGATCCTGACAACCGGCGGGGACAAACTGAAGAAATTCACGCCAAGGTCATACCGCTTCTTCAATCTCTATGGCCCGACCGAATGTACTATATACTCCACCTTTTTTGAAGTTGAAAAATCAGAAAACAATATCCCTATCGGGAAAGCAGTGCCGAACTATCGTTTGTATGTGCTGGATGCATTCAACAACCTCATGCCTGCCGGTGTTCCGGGTGAGTTGTGTATCGCCGGTGCCGGAGTCGGGCCGGGATATTACAAAGACCCGGAAAAGACGGCCAAAGCATTTGTTCCTGATCCCTTCTTTCCCGGTGAAATCATGTATCGTTCGGGAGACCTGGTGAAACGCGATGATGACGGCAATATCGTATTTCTCGGACGACTGGATTTTCAGGTGAAGATCCGCGGTTTCAGGATAGAGATCGGCGAGATCGAAAACCAGATCCTGACGCATGACAAGGTCCGCGAGGTGATTGTAGTGGATCGCACAGGAGCCAACGATGAACGTTTCCTCGCGGGATTCTATGTAGCTTCCGGCCATCTTGACGCCACTGAACTGAGAAGCTACCTCTCAGGAAAGCTGCCCGATTACATGATCCCCGCCTTCCTGATCCGTCTCGAACAGATGCCTCTGAACGCCAGCGGCAAGATCGACCGTAAAGCCCTGCCTGATGTCAGACAAGAAAAAACGGTGACCGCACCTGCCAATTCAGCGGAAAGCCAGATCGCGGAAATATGGCAGGAAGTGCTCGGAATAAAGAATTTCGGAACCGACGAAAGCTTCTTCAGTATCGGCGGCGATTCCCTCACGGCCACCCTGGTGCTGGCACGTATGGAAAAGATCTTCGGGATTTCAGTATCATACAAGACCTTCTTTAAATCGCCCAGCATCCGCGAACTGGCCGCCATTATTCTTGCTGAAGGGAAAAGCGCACACCAGCCCATCACCGGAACGGAGAAGGTGGATTATTACCCCGCCACCGCCGCGCAGAAGCGCTTCTTCATGGTGGAGCAGATGGAAGGAACCCAAACCACCTACAATATCCCCAACCATTTCGAAATCATCGGCCGCCTTGACCCGGTAAAACTCGGTAATGTGGTGGATACCATCATCAGTAGACATGAAGCCTTACGTACGACCCTCGATTTTGTGAACAATGAAGTGGTACAGGTGATCCACGACGATATCCGGATCAAGCGCCACTATTATGAAGCAGACGAAGCCGGCGCGGATGACTTCATCCGGAAACTGATCCGTCCCTTCAGCCTCAAAAAAGCGCCCCTTTTCCGCGTTGCCCTCATCCGGGTTTCCGACGAACGGCACATCCTTTTCTGGGATATTCACCACGCCATCTTCGACGGCAGTTCAGTGGTGATTCTTCTCGAAGAGATCGTAGAACTTTATAACGGTGAGCAGCCCCCTGAACTCTTCATTCAGTATAAAGATTTCGCCATCTGGCAGAAAAAGCTGATGGAATCGGAAGAGATCCGGAAGCAGGAAGCATTCTGGATGGATTACCTTTCGGGAGAACTTCCGGTGACCGATCTGCCTTCGGATTTCATCCGGCCACCGGTGATGGATTACAAGGGAGATAATGTATTCCTGACGCTGACCGAAGATCTTACAGCAAGGCTTCATACACTGGCAAGCACCCATAATGTAACCCTCAATATGGTGATGTCGGCCGTATATAATATTTTTATCTCCAAATATTGTCAGAGCGAAGACATCCTTACCGGCATGGGCTCGTCGGGGCGGAATCACCTCGATACGGGCAAGCTCATAGGAATGTTTGTCAACACCCTGCCCTTCCGCTCGAAACCGGAAGGCAACAAAAGCTTCAGCGCATTCCTGGCAGAGATCAGGGATCTTCTGCTGGATGTTTTCGACAACCAGGACTACCAGTTTGAGGACATCGTAAAGAAGCTCGCGCCCCGCCGCGACACCAGCCGTAATCCCCTGTTCAACTGCGGAATGATCTTCCAGAGTATGGGGTTCCCCGAGCTGAAGGCCGGGGAGATCAGTATCCGGCCGCAACTTCACCTCACCAGTATCGCCCGCTTCGACCACCTGATCGAGATCATCGAAAAAGGCAGCTGCATCGAAACACGCTGGGAATACCGCAGCAGTTTGTTCCTCAAAGAAACGGTTGAACGCATGGCTTCCCACTTTGAGAATATGCTGAAGGCTGTATGCGACAACCCGGATGTACTGCTGCGCGACATTGAATTCATTTCCGAACTGGAGAAGAAAACCCTGCTCTACACTCTGAACGAAACCGAAGCCGATTTCCCGCGCGACAAGACCGTACATGAGCTGTTCTCCGGTATCGCGGGCAGGCATCCCGACAGGATTGCCTTATCGCACCATGGCGTGAACATGACCTACCGGGAACTGGATGAACGATCCAATCAACTCGTCCACTATCTGCGGACAAAAGGTGTGGGTCGTGAATCTATTGTGGCCATGCTCTTCGACACCAGTCCTGAGATGATCGTCAGCATGATGGGTATTCAAAAAGCGGGAGGCTGTTATCTCCCGCTCAAACCAGACTTTCCCAAAGACCGCATTGAATTCATGCTTCACGACAGCGGCGCCCGCCACCTGCTGACCACCCCCAAACATCTGGACGGGGCACCGGGCTTCGAAGGGGAAACCGTCGACGTCAGCAGTGAGGAGATCAGCACTCACCCAAAGGATAAGCCAGACAATGTAAACGAACCGGGCGACAGCATCTATATCATTTATACCTCAGGATCTACGGGCAAACCCAAAGGGGTCATCCTGGAACACCACAACGTGGTGCGGCTGATGGTCAACAGCAAATTCCAATACGATGTTTCAGAGCAGGACACCTGGAGCATGTTCCACTCCTACTGCTTCGACTTCTCCGTGTGGGAAATCTACGGCGCGCTGCTTTACGGGGGGCGCCTGCTGATGGTTCCCAAGGCGGTCATCCTCAATCCCGCGGATTTTGTCAGGCTCGCCAAAAAAGAAAAGATCACCGTCCTCAGCCAGACACCCGGGGCATTTTACAATTTCATCGCCGAAGACCTGAAGACCTCCGATCACGACCTGGCCATCCGCTATGTGACCTTCGGCGGCGAAGCCCTTAAGCCTGCACTGCTGAAAGAATGGCATCAGAAATATCCGGAAACAAAACTGATTAACATGTACGGCATAACTGAAACCACCGTACATGTGACATTTAAGGATATCACGGATTACGAAATAGACAACAACATCAGTAACATCGGCCACCCGATTCCCACGCTTCGCACTTACATTATGGATCCCCGCCAGAAACTGCTGCCGGTGGGCATTCCGGGAGAAATCATCGTGGCCGGGGACGGGCTCGCGCGGGGTTATCTGAACCGTGAGGACCTCACCAACGAACGTTTCCCGATGAACCCATATATCCCGGGCGAGAGGATTTACCGTTCGGGCGACCTGGCCAAGCGGCTTTCGGGAGGTGAAATGGAATATCTCGGACGCATCGATTTCCAGGTCAAGATCCGCGGCTTCCGTCTGGAAATCGGGGAAATCGAAAACCATCTGCTGAAACATGAAAAGGTCCGCAAGGTGGTGGTGATCGCCAAAAAGAATGAAAGCAACGAGAACTACCTCGTGGCGTACTATATGTCGGAAGAGGTGGTGCCTGTAGGCGATTTCAGGACTTTCCTTTCGAAAGACCTTCCCGACTACATGATACCGTCGTTCTTTGTACGCATGGATGAGATCCCGCTGAATGCGAACGGCAAGGTTGACAAAACGCGGCTTCCCAACGAAAAGGAGACCATTGAGACCGGTACCGAATTGGTGGAAACTTCAAACCAGGCTGAGGAAACCATTCTCAGGGCCTGGAAAAAAGTGCTGGAGGTGGAACGCATCAGCGTGCGCGATAATTTCTTCGATCTGGGCGGTGACTCTCTGAACGCCGTATCCCTGGCCTGTGAACTGGAGAAGAACTTTGAGGTGGCGGTGAATGATATTTTCAAATACCCCACGATTGAAGAGCTGGCCGCACGTCTCAGCCCGAAGAAACAAAAAGGGATACAGCAGCTTGAAATCCTGAAAACCCTGGATGTGGAAGAAGACATCGTGCCTGCACCGATGGAGGGAGAGCCATTTAATTTCAAGGAAAAGGAAGTTGAACAGGCACTGGCGGATTACCGGAAGATGGTAAAAGAGATCCCTGCCGTGGATTATTCTGCACGACAGGCATACCGGCACATTCTGCTGACGGGCAGCACGGGATATCTCGGCGCTTACCTGCTGTATGAATTGTTAAAAGAAACCGCATGCAGGATCACCCTTGTGGTGAGAGGCAGGGACCAGGAAGATGCCCGCCGCCGTCTGCATGAAACCATGTCGCACTACTTCGGCAGTGATTTCCTGAATGCCTTTCCCGGAAGGTTTGTTGTTCTGAACGGCGACCTTTCTGCAGAACGCCTCGGACTTGATGCCACGCATTACGACGAGCTGGCCCGTTCGGCAGATGCCATTCTGAACCCCGCGGCCAACACCAAACACTACGGGGTGTATGAGGAGTTTTTTGCCACTAACGTCGCCTCAGTACTCAACCTCATTCAGCTCAGCCGCGACGGACAGAAAAAAGACCTGCATCATGTATCTACCCTGTCGGTGGGTCAGGGGGTAATTGAAGGGAAGAAGCAGGGACTCTTCAGCGAAGAAGTGATTGATATCGGCCAGAAATTCCCGAATGTTTACGTAGAAACCAAGTTCGAAGCCGAGAAAAGGATCGCGGCCGCCAGGCTTGAAGGGAACAACATCAGCATTTACCGTGTGGGTAACATTACTTTCGACACCTTGAGCGGTGCCACGCAGAAAAACATTGAAGACAACGGCTTCTTCCAGCAGGTCCGCACTTTTGTGAATACGGGAATGGTCCCTGAGAAATACGACAGCTTCGACCTCTCCTATTCCGACCAACTGGCCAAAGCCATCGTGAAGCTGATGTTTGCGACGGCCTGCCTCAACGGCAATTACCATCTTTTCAACCCGAAGCGTGTGAGACTCTCTGACGTTCTCTCCGGCGCAACTTACGGACTGAACATACGCCGCGTTCAGTTTCCGGAGTTCATCGACTTCATATTATCGCATCATGAGCGCTCCGGTGCAGGAACGCTGATCAGGAACTACCTTCTTCATACGGGGCTCATGTCGTTCAACGAAGAAGCAGCAGAAGCTGCGGGAACGCAAATTCTGTACACGGCAGAAAAAACACTGGCTGTGCTCGGACGCCTGGGATATACCTGGCCGGACTTCGATCCCGCGAAAATGCAGTCCTTCATCACACGAGCACTGAAAGACCGCATGGACTTCTTCAGCGGTATCGGATGGCTGAATGAACTTACATCCGCCGACATTTATGAACTCGCTGCACAAACACAGGCCGTTTTCCCGGCGGAGGAAGAGAACATCCTTTGGGAAGGCAGCCTGAACAACAGAATTTACTTCGTCAGCGGAGGGCATATCGAGATCAGTAAACACTCCGCCATGGGATGGCTGGGCAGCGTCAGCATTCTCTCCGGATCAGATTTCTTCGGGGAAGAAAGCCTGCTGGACGACCCGCTTTCAAGTGTTAATGCCGACACCATACTGGGAGATGCTGTACTGCTGAGTTTCGAAAGGGGGACGTTTATGAAGATGCTTTCGGATAACGGGCGACTGAACCAGGCTTTCATCCGGGCCATGATCAGAAAAAAATCCGGTTTGCAGGGACTCTTCGTGAACCTGTAGACCGCCGGTCCGGCTTATTCCTCCTGCTTCAGCACGCCGGTACCGAAGCGAATGACAGAATACACCGGAAAATGATCGGATAAGGATCCGGCAACACCTGCCTTCCGGCCATAGATCCCCCTGGGATCCAGGATACGGGTTTCCAGCATTACCGCCTGATCGCCGGAACCGGTAATCAGGAAAATATAATCCAGCAGGCTTTGATGCAGTTCCCTGGGATTCGACTTCTTCGCCAGTGAATTCAACTCCGTATCATAACTAAAACCGAATGAACCACTGATCTCAGGACGCAGAAACGCCATTGCCTCCAGGAAGGGCCCGAACTCACTGTGGTTGTACATATCGATATTGAAATCACCCGTGATGATCAAAGGAACTTCCCTGTTGCGGAAATTGTTCACAATAGATCTGCTGATCTGCCCGTACTGATGTTTCCGGATGCGTACCGACTGATGGTGGCGGTGGGCCTGCATATGCGTTGTGGCTATCCGCACCAAAGGTTTTCCTTCCCTCTCGATACCGACAACCAGCACGCCTTTGGCACTCAGGAAATCTGTATCGCGCGAACGGGTGAACATGCAGAACGAGCGCTCCGTGATCGGGTACCTGCTGAAAATGATCAGTCCGCTGTTCGCTGGCTTCCACCATTTCTGATCCGGCCTCCCCGAATGAAAGGGATATTTGCCTGCCAGGCGCTCTCCCAGAATCTCCAGCGCCGATGCGCTGAAAACCTCCTGAAAAGTCAGCACATCGAAATCCATTTCACTGCCCAGGATATAATCGGCAATCAGGCCTGCCCTTTCATCCTGAAAGGTCTGCGAAAGCCCTTTGGGAAGCAGATAGGTATTCCAGTTCAGTATCCTGAGCTCCTGTGCCATCCCGGTACTAAGCATCAACACTCCGGAAAGAAGAAATATCAGACAGCTGCGCTGAAAAAATGTCATCTGATCATAATGGTTTTTCAGACATACAACACTTCATGTAATCAGTCCCCTTCGACTGTAACGGTCTTTTCAGCATTCCGCTTGCGCTTGCGCTCAGTTTCATTCAGGATGATTTTCCGCAAACGCAGGGAAGAAGGGGTCACTTCCAGGTATTCGTCCTCGGCAAGGTATTCCATACACTCTTCAAGAGAGAATTTCACCGGTGGAATGATCATCATCTTTTCATCAGAACCCGATGCCCGCACATTGGAGAGTTTCTTGGTTTTGGTGACATTTATCTCCAGATCGTCCTGACGGGTGTGCTGACCTATAATCTGTCCCGCATAAACGGGGTCGTTCGAATCGATGAAAAATATTCCCCTGTCGCGGAGTTTGTCCAGCGAATAGGCGATCGCAAGCCCGGTCTCCACCGCGATCAGACTGCCGTTTCTGCGGCTGCCGATCTCTCCCTTATAGGGTTCAAACCCGCTGAGGCGGTAAGCCATGACCGCTTCACCGCGGGTGGCGTTCAGCACATGGTTCCTGAGCCCAATCAGTCCGCGCGAAGGAATGGTGAATTCCATATAGGTTCTTTCATTCCTGTTATCAATGCTCACAATCTCTCCTCTTCGTGAGGTCACCAGCTCGATCACCTTTCCGGAAACCTCAGGGGGAACATTGATGCTTAAAACTTCCACAGGCTCACACTTCACACCATCCACTTCCTTGATGATGACCCGCGGTTGCCCGACCTGAAGCTCGTAGCCTTCGCGCCGCATGGTTTCAATAAGGATGGACAAATGGAGTATCCCCCGGCCGAAAACCATGTAGGTGTCCGGTGAGGCGGTGTCATGTACACGGAGAGCCAGATTTTTCTCAGTCTCCAGGTACAGCCTGTCGCGAAGCTGACGGGAGGTGACAAACTTTCCTTCTTTTCCGAAAAAAGGTGAATTGTTGATGGTGAACAGCATCGACATGGTAGGCTCATCAACGGTAATGGGATCGAGCATTTCCGGGTTTTCAGCATCAGAGATGGTGTCGCCGATCTCAAAATCCTCAATGCCCAGCACGGCGCAGATATCTCCCGCCATCACCGGATGTTTGATACGCTCCTTGCTCAGGCCTTCAAAAACGTAGAGTTCCTTGATCTTCGAGATCAGGATGCGGCCGTCGCTTTTCATCAGAGATACATTCATGCCTGCGGCAATGGAGCCCTGCATGATCCTTCCGACCGCAATTCTTCCGACATAGGATGAATAATCCAGTGAGGTAATCATCATCTGCAGCACCCCTTCTCCGGTTTTCGGAGGGGGAATGTGTTCCAGGATGACGTCAAGCAGATAGCCCACGTCTGTCGCAGGGTTCCGCCAGTCGGCCGCCATCCACCCCTGTTTTGAAGAACCGTAAACAGTCGGAAAATTCAGCTGATCTTCCGATGCTCCCAGCGAGAACATCAGGTCAAAAACGGCTTCCTGCGTACCTTCAGGATCACAGTTGGGTTTGTCGACCTTGTTGACCACCACCACCGGCTTCAGATTCAGCGCGAGAGCCTTTTCCAGCACAAAGCGGGTTTGGGGCATTGGCCCCTCAAATGCGTCGACCAGCAGCAAAACCCCGTCAGCCATATTCAGCACCCTTTCGACTTCCCCGCCAAAATCAGAGTGTCCGGGCGTATCAATAATATTGATCTTAACTCCTTTGTAACGTACCGAAACGTTCTTGGCCAGTATGGTAATGCCCCGTTCACGTTCCAGGTCATTGCTGTCGAGAACCAGTTCCCTCACCTCCTGATTGACCCTGAAAAGTTTCACCTGCTGAAGGATACGGTCCACCAGCGTGGTTTTACCGTGGTCAACGTGTGCGATAATCGCGATATTCCTGATGTTGGTCATGATCTGTAAAAAAGACGGCAAAGATAGTCATTATTTCCCGGCCGGTGGGGGCTTAAAAAGCTTCAGGACCGGAGAACTCCCCATGGGTCACTTTTTTGAAACCCTCCGCCGCAATTTGGAGGGCCTTTAACACCATCATCATTAAGATGGTAAAAAGCAGGATTAATTGATACTGATATTTGGTTGATTTGAAAATAAACTTTACATTTGGACGTCTGTTTGTAAAATACATTTGCTATGATACATCGTCCGTTCTGGATTCAGAAAATAACTGATACAAGGAAAAAAAGGCCACTGGTATGGCTTTCTGGCGTCAGGAGGTCAGGCAAAACGACTTTAAGTAAAATGCTGGGCGATCATCTGTACCTGAATTGCGATTTGCCCTCGGTCAAGCGCAGGCTGGAAGATCCGGAAGGCTATTTCGAGGGGGTGGAAAAAAGAAAGTTGATCGTGATGGATGAGGTTCATCGGTTGGATGATCCCAGTCAGGTACTGAAGATCGCCGCTGATGAGTATCCCGATCTGAGAATTCTGGCTACCGGTTCCTCAACACTGGAGGCAACAAGCAAGTTCAAGGATAGTCTCACCGGGAGAAAAACAAGCATCTATTTGCCGCCTGTATTGTGGGATGAATGCAGGGAAATTTTTGAAATCACAGATCTGGATAAACGACTATTAAATGGCGGGCTTCCTGAAATGCTTCTGTCGTCACAAAAGGACATGACCTACTATGCAGAGTGGCTGGATAGTTTCTATGCAAGGGATGTTCAGGAGCTTTTCAGGGTCAGAAACCGCAGCGGCTATATGAGCCTGATGCGCCTGCTGTTAATAAACAGTGGCAACCTGATCGAGCAGACGCAATTATCGAAACATACAGGATTGACGCGTCCCACAGTAATTTCTTACCTAAATTCACTCAGCATCTCCAACTTTATATATCTCTTACCGCCCTTTCACGGTGGAGGGAAAAGGGAAATAACACAACGGCTTAAGTGCTACGCTTTCGATACCGGTTTTGTGACTTTCGCCAAAGGATGGAACGATATAAGGGATGACGACAGGGGGCTCTTGTGGGAACACCTGGTTTTGGATATGCTCAGAACTCATGTTTTACCAAATGATATTTTCTATTGGAGAAACAAATCAGGATATGAGATTGATTTCGTTGTAAAACGAAAAAACCATACGGCAGATGTTTTTGAGTGTAAGATCAATCCTGCACATTACGCTGCAAAACAGTTGATCAGTTTCAGGGAAATCTATCCGAAGGGGCGGAATTTCTGCATTTGTCCGTTTATCCAGAAACCTTATCATATTAAAGCCGGCGGAATGCTTGTGGAAATCATCAGTGATCTGAAAGAGGTTTACCCCTGACCGGATTCAATGTGGTCAGTTCTATCCGGTATTCCGGCAAATAATAGTTAAAATTTCGCTTACCGGTCTGCTCAACGACACAAAATAATCGCCCGCTTCATCCCGTTATCTGTTCAATGGCGGAAACCTACCCTGTATTCTGAGTTTAACCTGAGCAGCCGGATCTGATCCGCTGCCTCACAATACATCCCGCCATGAAACCTGCCCAAACCACCACCGCCCGGCTGACATTGCTGCTATTGCTCAGCATGAGTCTCACCCTCTCCGCACAGAACATGATCGGCTTCAACGGAAATTACGCGGGAGCCGTTACCGCTTACCTGAATCCCGCGTGCATCGCGAATTCCAAAGTTATGCTCGACATCAACCTCCTCACCTTCGGAGTACATCTCCAGAACAATTATTACGGTATCCCGAAGAAAGATTACAAGCCTTTCTCCATTCTGCAGAGCGGCTTTGATCCCTCAACAATCAGTGCCAACACCAAAAACGCTGGTATTCCTTTTCTATACACCAAGGTTCAGCTTCATATGCCGTCGCTCATGTATGCAAAAGGAAAACGAGCCTACGGTTTCCACCTGAGCGGGCGCATAGAAGCCAGCGCGAAGAATCTGCCGGCCGATCTGATGTATTATTACAACAGCAGTTTATCCTCTTCCGGTGCGGCCGGGAACACTCCGGGGGAGACGCATGTAACACCACGCTTCCATGCCGCGCTTGCCATGTGGGAAGAGCTCGGATTCACCTATGCGCAGAGCATAATCGACAACGGCAGCCGTAAACTTACCGTGGGCGGTACCGCCAATCTTTTATTCGGCAACCTGGCATTTTATGCCAATGGCAAAAATGTGGAGTACACATACGACGACGCCGGCAACATCAGTTTCACCAATGCAGATGCCGCATACGGCGGTTCCTCCATCAGCAAAGGAGTCAGCGGTTTTGGTCTTGGTATAAATCTGGGCGCAGAATATTGCATCGGGGACGCCACGATCAATGCCAATGAAAAATCAGGATACTTTCACTATAAATACCGCGTGGGTGCAGCATTGCTGGATATCGGGGGCATGCGCTTTTCCGGCGGACAAAATGCAACGGTGAACACCCTGGATGCGGATCTCTCTTCAGGCAGCAACCCGGTTCAGAAAAGCAAAGCCATGAGCATGTACCTGCCCACAGCCCTGAGCCTTCATTTCGATTATAACCTTAACGATCGTTTCTATGTGGGCGCAACCTTTCTTCACAACCTGCGCTTCACCTCCGCACAGATCCGCCGCCCGACAGTGCTTTCAGTAACACCACGCTATGAAAAAAAGTGGTTTGAAGTATCCATGCCCTTATCGCTCTATGAGTGGAAAACGCCCCGCATCGGCCTGGAAACGCGGCTGTGGTTCTTCGTGATCGGCTCCGAAAAACTGAGCTGGCTGCTGGGCATAAATGATTTCAGCGGACTCGACATCTACTTCTCCTTCCGCTTCTTCCTGCCCAAAAAGCTGAATGATGCCGGAAAGCCATTGTTTAAGTGAGCAATCTGGAATGTGGGTGTGAGTTTGAGAGTGAGTTTTGAGACAAAAAAGAGAGTGAGCGCAAAGGTGCTGCTTTCTCAAGCCTCACTCTCACGCTCACTCTCTTTTTTGTGGAGCGTAGGGGAGTCGAACCCCTGACCTTTAGACTGCCAGTCTAACGCTCTAGCCAACTGAGCTAACGCCCCGATACAGTCAACAGTCAACAGTCAACAGTGAGCAGTTGCAGTTAACAGTTGTTGGGGCGGCAAAAATAAGCATTTTTTAATACATTTGTCATCCTTTTAAAAATTTATGAAAAGGCTCTTTGCAGCAGTGAGGTTTGAGGCGGGAAGGGAACTTAATGCGTATATCGGCGGAATCAGGCTGAAACTGGCACACGAAAACATCCGCTGGGTGCCCGCTGAGAATTACCATCTCACACTGAAATTCTTCGGGGAAACGGAAGAGCAACGTATCCCTGCCCTGTCAGCAGCACTCCGCAAAGCATGCGAAAAACAATACCCCATTCCCCTGTCGAGCGGCAGATGCGGAATTTTCGGAAGCCGGCACCAGCCACGGGTCATCTGGCTATCGGTTGAGGATCCACGGAAAGAACTTCGCAAACTCTTTAGCAACATTCACCATGAACTGGAGGCACTGGGCATAAAACGCGACCGCCAGAACTTTGTCCCCCACCTGACCCTCGGCAGGATATCCAAACTGAAATCACCCACACTTTTCAGGTCAGTAATGGATGAACTTCCTGAACCACCCGGACAGGATTTTTCGGCCCGTGAACTCATCCTTTACGAAAGCATATTGCGAAAACCGTCACCGGAATATTTCGCCCTCGAAACATTCTCTTTCCTTCAGCCGGAAAAAGATCATTCTTACTGAATCGCCCGCCCGTTATGCATTCTGCTGTATCAGTATAATAAGTCTGTATACAAAGCGTTTCATTACCTTTGGAGCAGAATTTAAAACAAGCCTATGAAAAAGCTATTGATCTGCCTGCTGATCTGTCTGCCCTTGTGGAACAGCGTCCGTGCACAGACCGACACTGCTTACGTAACCGAAGCAGCCATGGTTCAGGCCCGGGTAATGGCCGACGCCTACCTGCATGAAGAATACGACCGCTTCATTGACTTCATGCACCCCCGCCTCACCGATATGCTCGGCGGCAGAGATACCCTGGTAAAAATGTTCAGAAAAACCACGGCACAGGGAATAAAAACAACAAGAATGGAAATCCTGCGGGTTAAGGGAGTGATGGCCAACGACACATCCGTGCAGTGCGTTCTGGACCAGGAACAGGAAATGATGATGTTCGGAACCGAGTACATCACCAAAGGCAACCTCATCGGTATCTCCTATGACAAAGGGATTCACTGGTATTTTATCAACGTAGCAACGAATTCCATAGAAGAACTGCAAAAACTATTTCCCGAACTCATCGGAGACCTCCCGGTCAAGCCTCAGGATGGTCCCCGATTCAAGAAGAACTGATGAAAGAATTCACCCTGCTGACCGGCATCCGCCGCTTCCGGTTTTTACTGCCTCTGCTTCTAATAATTGTCACAAGTCTGAAGGATCTCTCCGCACAGACGGTTACCATTAGTGTACGCAACAGCAAAAAAGAAACCCTCCCCGGCGCTGCCGTACAGCTCACCAGGGCCACGGATTCGGTGAAGTTCTATGGGGCAACAGATGCCAAAGGGAGCGCACGATTCGACAATATCTCCAACGGACTTTATGGAGTAAAAATCAGTTTTCTCGGATACCAGACGCTGGAAAAAACCATCAATGTTAAATTTGAACAAAAGACTTTTGATTTCATTCTGGCGGAAGATGCAATCTCCATCGACGGTGTCAGCATTACTGCTGACCGTCCCCTGATCCGCCAGGAAGACGACAAGATGATTATCGACCCCCTGCCCCTGGCCAATTCCAGCACCAACACCCTGGAGGTGCTCGAAAAGGTTCCGGGGATGTACGTTGACCAGGATGGGGGTATATACCTCAGCTCAACCTCAGCGGCAGTGGTGTATATCAACGGCCGGGAGCAGAAAATGAGCAACCAGGATATCGCCACCCTTCTTCGCAGCCTTCCCCCGGGCAGTGTTGACCGTATTGAGGTGCTGCGCACTCCTTCCACCAAATACGATGCTTCCAGCTCCGGAGGAATTGTGAACATCATTCTGAAAAAGGGAGTCAAACTCGGCCGGTTTGGAAGCATCAGTGCAGGCATGAACCAGGGGTTTTACGGAAACCAGTTTGCAGGTTTCACTTTTAACAACAGCGGAGACAAAGGCAGCAGCTACCTTAACCTGAACTACAACCACAATGATATGCTTGAAGAGCTGGATGCCGACCGCGAACTCGGAATCGACACCCTGCTCAGACAACAGGCCCGTAGCCGCAACACAAGCCACCAGGCATACCTCGGTTACGGGATGAATTATGATTTGCGCGACAGTCTGAATCTGGCCTGGGACGGAAGGGTCAATCTCAGTTTTCCGGATGCAGGTGCAGATAACCTCAACCGGATTGTCAGCGGAGAAGAAATCATGCTGTCAGAAAGTGACAACTACATTGGCAACCGGGGAAGTTTCGCCAATGTGCAGCAGGATCTGGGACTGGTGAAAAAATTCGACAGTCTGGGTTCGGAGATTGATACAAAACTTGGATACAACTTCAATTACAACCTTGGTAAGCAGGATTACGAAACCCGGTTTACATCGCCCATTCTTTACACCCTGGCCGGAGAAGGAGAAAATCTCCAGCAACGCCATCTTGGAGTACTGCAGTCGGATCTCACCTGGTATTTTCCTTACCGTATCAAACTCGAAAGCGGAATTAAAAGCAGTTACCAGTATTATAAGAGCAGTGCCGACTATTATTTCAAACAGGGCGACAGCCTGACTGAGGATGCTTCAAGGACCAATGCTTTCGAATACAGCGAAAACATCAATGCCGCGTACGCCCAGGCGTCGAAAACCATCGGAAAGAAATTCATTATTAAGGCGGGACTCCGGATGGAGCATACCTACATGAACGGCCACCAGAGCATACCCGCTGATACGAGTTTTCTGATTAAGCGCGTGGATTTTTTTCCCTACATATATTTAAGCAGGGGGTTGTTCACCATTGCTGATGTGGAAATAACTGCTTATGCCATTTACCGCAGGACCATCACCCGGCCTGATTACGGCAGCCTGAACCCCTATAAAAAGTACATTGACCCTTATCTTTACGAAAGCGGGAACCCGGCGCTCAAACCACAGTTCACACACAACATCGAACTGAATGTCAGTTTTGATGACACCCCCTTATTTGCAGTAGGACAAAACTACACTACGGATATTTTCACCAACGTGGTATACCCGGATGCGGATATTCCCGCTATTGCCGTGAGAACTTTCGACAACCTGGGAAAAAGTGTGGAAACATACGTTAGGGCCATCGCAGGTATACCTCCGGGAAAGCGATACTTCTTTGCCATCGGCGGGCAATACAACCATAACACCTACGATGGTTATTATAATAATGAGCCCCTGAAATATTCGCATGACAGTTGGAGAATATTCACATACCATAGTTTGAAATTGTTTAAAGGAAGCAAACTCTCGCTCATGGGTTTCATGATGATCAACGGTCAGATGGGCTTCTATGAACTGGGGAATTTCGGAATGCTGAACCTTAATCTGAGTCAGCAGTTATTCGACAACAAACTCACCATTGCTTTAAGTGCACGGGATATTCTGCGAACGATGGCGGTTCGCTTTGAGCTCAATCAGGGCAACATCATGACAAGCGGTGAACGCTACACCGATAACCAGCGTTTCGGGATCAACATCCGATATAATTTCGGCATGAAATCCAAAGATGACAAAAAGGGATTCATGGATTTCAACACTGATGAATAAACCTCTGAATCTTCTGGTCAGATATTTTTGATTAGCTCTGCTGAACCGCATTGTCAGATGATCCATTCTGAATTCAGGGTTCATCCTACATGGGCCGCGCTTTCCGCCTTAAATGGATCTTACAGACAGTTGATGCACACAAAACACAGGCATGAACATTCAAAAAAAATGCAGCTCTGGTTGTACAATCATCGTCGCAAAAAAAATGAAACAAATCACTCAGACTGTTCAGTTATTTTTGAAAAAGTAAAAAATCGCGTCCTGTTTTGTTTCCACTTTTTCAACAGTAAAATTTGAAAATTTGAAAACTGATTTTTTATAATCATCTTATTTGTTTTTTCATTATGTTTTGTGTTGCCTGTTTTTACTAATACTTCAGAAGGTAGTTGATGATCGTATTAAATAATCAGGAACTTTTTAATGTGTAAAAATTGTTCAAAACATTCTTAATAAATATTTTTAGCCGTATCGGTTTTACACAATCAACCATAG
Organism: uncultured Bacteroidota bacterium; assembly: GCA_937934705.1. Lineage (GTDB taxonomy): Bacteria > Bacteroidota > Bacteroidia > Bacteroidales > CAIWKO01 > CALGYY01. The sequence goes on along the minus strand of CALGYY010000035.1, from coordinate 273 downwards.
TAACTTGCATCGTTTTTCTGATGTAAAACTTTTAATCAAAAACTTTTTTGCATCATTAATTAATTTAATCACCAAAAACTTCTATCATGGAAAAGAAAGTAGCAGCACCCAAGAAAAAAGTTGCAGCTAAAAAGCCTGCCGCTAAGAAACCAGCAGCTAAAAAGCCCGCTGTTAAGAAAGCAGCAGCAAAAAAACCGGCCGTTAAGAAAGCCGTTGCCAAAAAGCCCGCTGTTAAGAAAGCAGTAGCCAAGAAGCCGGCCGTTAAGAAAGCCG
>CALGYY010000034.1 GCA_937934705.1 uncultured Bacteroidota bacterium | reverse complement strand
GACCACCGAGATCTACACTCTTTCCCTACACGACGCTCTTCCGATCTTTGAACAATAAAATGATTTCACAATGAGAAACCTGAGTCTGTTGTTATGCCTGAGTTTGATCATGGGATTCTCCCATTGCAAACCGCCCGGAAAAAAAGATCAAAACGACCAAAAAATGAGTTCAATTACACAGGAAACCAGCAGTAAGGCCATCGCAGCCCTGGTAAAAACCTTTGGGGATGTTAACAAAGCACGCATTGAAAAAGGGGTTGAGCAGGCCGCTGCTTTGTGGACACGCGAAGACGGCAGCAACGAGGACTTCGAAAAATTCTGCACTGAGAATTTTGTTGCTGATCCCGCAGAAAGGAAGACACTGTTCGAAAGGATTTCACTGAACCTTGAATCGCTCTGGGGCAATTACAACCAGGTCAGCGTTGAACTGAAGCGCCCCCTCCACCTCGATCAGGGCGAAGTCCTTCCCATTGATGAGATGTTTGGTGCTTATGAGCCATCGGCGCATATGATCGACGATTTCTTTGCCAACAAAATCGCTTTTGTTACCGTACTGAATTTCCCATTTTACTCGCTGGAGGAAAAAAACAAACTGGGAAATCAGTGGAGCCGCTCCGAATGGGCATATGCGCGCCTCGGAGATCTTTTCATTTCACGGGTTCCTGCTGAGCTTTTGCTGAAAAGTGCAGAAGCAGCAACCAATTCTGACACCTACATCTCCGACTATAATATTTATATGGGAAATCTTCTCGATCAGAAAGGGAAAACTCACTTCCCGGCAGACATGAAGCTGATCAGCCACTGGGGACTCAGGGATGAGTTGAAGGCCAATTACGGGCAGGGTGAGGAAGGTTTACTCAAGCAGCAGATGATTTATGAGGTGATGAAACGCATCATACAGCAGGACATTCCCGACAGCGTGATCAACCATCCCGGACTTCAGTGGAATCCCTACACCAATAAGGTTTTCAGGGATGGACAGGAAGTCACTTCCCCGGCAGAACCGGATACGCGCTATGCCTTTCTTCTCGGGAACTTTAATGCACTGAAGGAAATTGACGCTTACAGTCCCCATTATCCCACCTATATCAAGAGGAAGTTTGAGCAGGAAATGGAGATTCCGCAGGAGGAAGTCGAGAAGCTTTTTACAGATTTTGTATCCTCTCCCCAGGTTAAAAAAGTTGCTGTACTCATCAGCCAGCGGCTGAACCGTAAATTACAGCCTTTCGATATCTGGTACGATGGTTTTAAGGCCCGCAGCAGCATAGGTGCCGGAGAGCTTGACAAAAAAACCAAAGCGAAATACCCGACACGTGAGGCCTTTGAGAAAGATCTTCCCAATATCCTGAAAAAACTCGGGTTTAAGGATCAGATAGCGGCCTATATTTGTGACAAGATCGCTGTTGACGCTTCGCGCGGGGCCGGCCATGCCTGGGGTGCGATGATGAAGAGCGACAAGGCACGGCTACGTACAAGGATACAAGCCGACGGCATGGATTACAAAGGCTACAATATCGCCATACACGAGTTCGGACACAATGTAGAACAGACCATCTCCCTGTTCGACGTTGATTACTATATGCTGAACGGAGTTCCCAACACGGCTTTTACTGAGGCACTGGCTTTTATTTTTCAGAAACGGGATTTGGAGCTGCTGGGTATTCCGAATGATGACCCTGACAAATGGAATTACCAGGCCATCGACAATTTCTGGTCTTGTTATGAGATCATGGGTGTTTCACTGGTGGATATGCGGGTGTGGAAGTGGATGTACGAGAATCCCAAAGCCACTCCCGCTGAGCTGAAAGCTGCCGTGATCCGCATTGCCACAGAGGTTTGGAACCAGTATTATGCGGAGGTTTTCGGTGTGAAGGACCAGCCGATCCTGGCCATTTACTCCCACATGATCGATGCGCCGCTCTACCTTTCAGCCTATCCTATTGGTCACCTGATTGAATTCCAGCTCGAAGAACAGATCAAGGGTAAGAACTTCGCCGATGAAGTTCACCGCATATATAAAAGTGGAAGGCTGAGTCCTGAATTCTGGATGAAAAATGCAGTGGGCGGTAAATTATCCATCACACCGATGCTGAAAGCAACGGATGAAGCACTGGCGAATCTGGAAAAAAAGGATTAGAACATCCCGTCGTCTTTGGAATCCGGCTTTGACTCCGAAGTGTCATCCTCGGGCTCATCGTCGGATTCTTCTTCTTCCATTTTCCCAATGGGTTTTGCCTCCGGGATGCTGGAGAAAATGGCATCATCCAGCTTGTCTTCAGTAATGTTATCAATCTTAACATCGACTTTAATCAGATAGCTGGCGTCTTTCATGTCGACTGTAACGGCATGAAAGAATTCGTTGTTTGGCTTGGTTACTTTGAATATGTGGTTCATGTAACCATCAGGGTATTTTTCCCTCAGTGCATCAAGCACCTCACAGGGAATATTGCTGATATGAATGATGACTCTCTTTTTCTTGTCCATGGCATTATTTCTCGGCTGCAATAATAGCAAATTTTGAAAAAATCCTGAAGGGTGTCAGTTTTTTTTATTGACAGCCCATTTTTATCAACTGTGGCCGTTAATCAAATATTCTGTCAGGCAGAAAATATTAGATTCCTGACAAGAGTTTCCCGAGCCCGATTTTATTATTTTCCTGATCTTCTGATCTTTATAACATATGTTAAAGAACATCAACAGAAAGATGGAGGGATCGGGTTGAAAATAACTCAAAATAGGTCAATACCCCCCAACCGAAGCTCAAGAAGCATTTGTGAACTCTCCATCGCAATGTGTTGAAAAAAGGCTGCCGGAAATGACAGCCTGTATCCTGAATAGCCATTATCTTAACAGCAATACGGTTCCAACATACTTGTGCTTGCGGTGGAACACATCCTTGAAGTAAATGGTGTAGGTGTACAGTCCGGTTTCCTGGATCTTCTTTCCTTTGAATGTTCCGTCCCATCCCTCCTCAATATCGTAGGATTCAAAGATTTGCTGACCCCAACGGTCAAAGATCCGCATCACGAAGGTGCTGTTATCAATTCCGATCCCCTTGACGAGGAAAACTTCATTGATCCCGTTGTGGTCAGGGGTGAAGGCATTCGGTGCGTAGAATGTGAATGCCTCGTTCACCGTCACATAGCGGTCAGCGGTGTCGCGGCAACCATATTCTGTAATGATCACCAGAACCACATGGTAGGTCCCGGTATCAACATAACTGTGGAAGGGATTGGTCTCGTGCGATGTATTCCCGTCGCCAAAGGTCCAGTAGCTGTAATGGGTATTGTCAGAAGTATTCTGGAAATAAATTCCGGCATCGAGAATATCTATTTCATCGGGATGAGGTGTAAAGTCAGCAATGGGCTTTGGATGTACCCATATCATACTATCGATAGTAAGGGAATCAAGGCACCCGTTGATAGAAGTTACATATAATGTAATATCATAATAACCTGCGTCTTCGAATACATGATAGGGATTTTTATCGATGGATGACGCACCATGATCATGGAAATCCCAGAGGTAGGTCTGCCCTTCATCAGGACTGGTTTCGTAGAATTGCACGGCCAGGGGCTGGCAGCCTTCGTCCACATCGGAAATGAAGTTGATGGGAGGCAGGGGGAAAAGTTCAATCAAAGTGGCGGTATCACTGATCTGGCAGCCATAAAAATCGGTAACGAGCACCCAGTAAGTCCCGGCCGGCAGGTTGGCGGCTGTGCTGTCGTTGCCACCAATGGGCGACCAGACGTAGTTGAAGGGTTGGGTTCCGCCGGTGACATGGGCGATGATCTGCCCGTCGCTGCCACCCACGCAGGTGACCATGGTGGGTTCAAGTGAAATGAACAGGGGCGGGTCGACATTGGCGATACTCATGGTATCCCACAACATACAGCCGTTGGCATCATACACGGTAACCCCATAGAAGCCTGTTCCCAGATTGCTGATGGAATTGGTGGTGGCACTTGTTGTGGTACTGTCGCCGGTTGACCATATATAAGTATAAGGAGGGGTTCCGTTCTGGACCGTGGCGGTAAGCTGTCCGGTTGTATCTCCGAAGCAGATGATGGGATTGGTCTGTGCCAGGGACAGCGTCATCTCCGGATTGGGGATGATGGTATGCGGTGGCATGATGGTGTCGAAAATACCGGTATTGTTTGGGGTCCATCCGGCCAGTTGCCATGTCTGGTCAAACCAGGTGATCGGAATATAGCCTAAAGGGAAGGTCACATTCACCAGCGGGCCGATATGGATGGTCCAGTCGGTGGGGTTAAGAATCACCGGAGGTGTGCAGATCTGTGGACTGCAGATGGTATCCCAGCAGGTATCTGCAGGAGCCTTGCCTTCGCCGCAGGGTTGCGGGATCAGCAGGCAGAACTCAGGGACACAGACATCCGGCAGTACCGGGAAGGAGGGAATATTGATCCAGAATTCGAAGGCGGTGATATTGAAATAAAAGGCCATTGAATCCCAGAGGTGGTTGTTGAAATCATTGGTCATATGATGAGCAATACCCATATCCCACACCGGGTAGCCGCTGCAGGGGTAGTCAAAGTGCAGGTCGTTACCGGTTTGGATAGTGATCACATCATCATTGCCCTGGTTGACCAGGGCATTCCCATTGGACGGGTCTGTCTCCGTATAGTCGACGTTGGTAGGAAAATCAAAGGTGGTCCATATGGTAGGACATAGCGTCAGGTCCTGCACCATATAACTGTTAAAACCGAAATTCAGTGCCAGCAGGACGTAGTCGATGGTGATCCCTCCTCCGATATCGATAGTACCGCTGAGCAGGTTGAGGAATTGTTGTATGGCAGGACCGGCAGGGGGTGGAATCAGGGTGGCGATGGCGCTGAGAAACTGTATCACATCCAGGTTCACGGTTAGCCAGGGGTCATTACCGCTGGCGTAGATGCAGTTATCCGCACCCAGGTGATCGGTCGTCTGTATATAGGGAATATCAATGCTGGCGGTCAGACCGATTCCCCAGAAATCCGGAATGATGATCGGTAAAATGGTATCGTGGCAGATATCGAAGAACCAGCCGTTCCAGCAGGGATAGGCTACCTGACCCGTTTGTGAATTAAGATAAAAGATATTGATGGAATCGGTGGGCACCTGGATATTGATAACCTCAAAACTCCAGCAGTTCCAGAGGCAGACGGTGGCATCGATATCCAGCCCGAACCCAAAAAACAGGTCAAGTTGTATCACCCCCGCGGAGGGGAAGTGTGAAGTCAGGTCCCAGCCGGGCAGGACGTCGTATTCAGAATTAATGGTGACATTGGAACCCGGGTTGAAGGTATAGTTATCTGGGAAGGTCAGGTCGATCGTTACCGGGTAAGTGGCATCAACAGATCCTGTGGTAAAACCATGTATCCCGAAGACGGCCCCGATGTCCAGCCAGCTGTCAACATCCAGTGCGGCTCCGAACTGACCTCCGAAGATATTCTGAATGAAGTTGATGGAAATGAGGGTATCGTAATCAAACCAGAAGAGGGTGATGTTGGTATCAATGGTGAAAGGCTGACCGTTGGGTCCCCACATGTTCTGGTTCTCGGTTTCCCAGGTTACATTATGGGTAATGGTGTGGGTTTGAGCATAGGAACGGGAAGCAAGGCCTGTTAAAAGCAGGATGGCTGAGAGCACTAAAACTTTTATAAACAGCCTTTTCATGCGACAAAGATATAAAACTATGTTTAAAACTGTACACTCAGCAAACTTTCCCTGATCACCAGGTACAGAACCTTTTTCACCACCACCGGATAATTACCCTGCACCCAGATGGTACGGGCGTGATCCCCGGTGAACAGCATCAGGCGCTCATAATCCACATCCTGTTTGCCGTCTTTACTTTTTACCTTGAAGCTCACCGCGATGATCACGGCATCTTTCCCGGCTTTGGTTCTGACCTCTTCCCTGCTGATGAATTTCATCCCCTGCTTTTCGATATAATCTTTGGTCAGGGCCTGAACCACCATGACATAAGGAGCGCCCGGAACTTCCTGTGCAGAAACAGAAGCGGCTGTACCCTCATGCAGAAAACCATATTTTCCTTCTTTAACAAAAGGCATAAAGTAAGCCGGAGGGATCATGCGGATGGAAGTTCCCGGTATATCCTGCCAGTTGTTCAGCAGACTGTCTTTTTGTTTCTGGCTGACCTGCTGTGCAGCGGCTTCGATGTTCAGACAAAAGAACGCCAACAGTAACAAGAATAGCGGCAGAGTGGTTTTCCTTATGAACATGAGAAAGGGGGCAAAGGTTTGACCTAACAAAAATAAACGATTAAATACGATATCCGACAAATGCTGAAAAAATTCAGGCTTCTGATGACGCAGGCTTATAAAAAATGGTTGCTTAAAGGAATGGTTCTAAATATTTCCTGCTCAAAAGCCAAAGTTTTTCTGCATCCGCTCTGTTTAATGCACTTGCAGCAGGCCTGACTGCTTTGCATTTTTTAAAATACGATCCGGTATACGCAGTTGCATCTGCTGATGCAGATAAATAAACAGAGGTCGCTGCTCCTCTGGCCGGGGATATGGTAAAAGGCTTGAACAAGGCAAGCATCAGAGGATTCATCGGACTGAATATGGGCGTATTCACTACCCCGGGGTGCAGTGCATTGACCGTAACCCCGCTTCCCTTCAGGTCACCGGCCAGTTTAAGGGTGAATAAAAGGTTGGCAAGTTTGGACTGAGCGTATGCTTTCATCATCGGGAAAGACCTTCTGCACTCAGGGTCTTCAAAATCCAGTTTCGCATTCCGGTGGGCCTCAGATGACACATTGATGATGCGGGCGGGTGAGGATTGCTTAATGAGGGGAAGGAGCAGATGGGTCAGCAGGAAAGGAGCCAGGTGGTTAACCGCCCAGGTCAGCTCAATTCCATCTGTACTAACTTCCCTGCGGGTCCTCCACAAACCCGCATTGTTGATCAGCACGTGAAGGCGGTCATGTTCCCGGACTAAGGTATTGGCAAAATCCCTCACCGATGCCAGTGAATCCATTCTGCAAAACATAGGAATGATCTGTGATGAAGGCAGAACCTTTTCCAGCAGCCTGAACGTCTGTTCTTTCTTAACCTCATCCCTGTATGTGAATACAATGCGCGGCCTTAGAGGGGCCAACTGAAGGGCAGTCTGCAATCCGATCCCGGAAGTGGCCCCGGTGATCAAAACGGTTTTTCCTTCCATCTGAGGATAAGGTGTTTTCATCGGATATCATTTAAGGGGTAAAAATAAGGGAATATTCGCTAACTGCCTTTGATTAAGACTTTGTATACTCCAGGGCTTCACGCCCGCGCCGGCGGGCGGTTTCACGCGGGCACAGCCCATCGTGAAAATGGCCTCGGGCGAGAATCGAAAAAAGCGCTTTTGCTACTTTTGTCAAGACAAAGGAAGACAATGAAATACTGCGCTTTAAAATTAGCCGGAAGACTACTCAGGACCATTGGGCAATGATCTGATTAAAAGAAATAGGTTCGGGAACCTTCCGCTCCCGAACCCAGGGTGGTAAAATGACGACCCGTCAGATATTACGAACCAAAATGCTTCAGCGTGAGCTCTTTTATCTCTGCGAGATAAGCAAGTTTCTGTTCTTCGCCAGCTGAGGATGCTGAAGGAAAGAAACGGTGCTCCACGACTTCCATTCCGCAGAAACGGTAAATGCCCTCATCAGAAGTGAGCTTCAGGGCATCGTACATCCCTCCTTCGTAAACCTCTTTGGGATTGCCATGATTGTTCAGAACCACCACTTTTTTTCCTTTCAGGTGGCCGATCAGACCCTCTTTGCCGAATGAATACGCGTACCCATAAAGCAGTACACGATCCATATAACCTTTCATGATGGCCGGCAAACCGGTCCACCAGATCGGGTGAATAAAATAGATCACGTCTGCCCAGCTCACCCATTTCTGCTCTTCCAGAATGTCGGCCGGAAGCTTACCCGCCTGGTTCGCCTGCTGATCTTCAGCAGTGAGCACCGGGTTGAATTTCAGAGCATATAAATCGCGGACCACCACTTCGTGACCACTCGTTTTCAATTGTTCTTCTGCTACTTTCAGGGCGCGTGCCGAAAGACTTGCAGGACTTGGGTTGGCATATACTATCAAAGCTTTCATTTTCTGTGTTTTATTATGATTATACTTAGAATATCTTGTAATTCCGCTGCAAAATTACTACTTATTTGGATTCATTCCAAATAATCTGTAAGATTTTTGATTTTTTTAACAGGATGGACAACCAAACCCACCTGACAGACGTCTGTCCTACTGTTTTTTTATTAATTTTGCTGACGATAATTATGTTTTAGTTATATTTGTATTTTTCCCCCCTTTCTGAGTTTCGAAAAATTAATAAATTCAGAAATTCGATCACCCAAAAGAATAA
>CALGYY010000033.1 GCA_937934705.1 uncultured Bacteroidota bacterium | reverse complement strand
TCTACGGCCACAGGATTTTAAGTCCTGCGTGTCTACCAGTTCCACCATCCGGGCAAAACAACACCTCACTATAAAAAAAAACCCTCTGTGAGAGGGAAAAAATAAGAGCAGAAGACGAGACTCGAACTCGCGACCCTAACCTTGGCAAGGTTATGCTCTACCAACTGAGCTACTTCTGCAAAGAACATCCCTTTTCGGGGCTGCAAATATAAAAACTTTTCTGATCACCAAAAAAAATTTTTTATACCCCGCCATCAATGCGTTTCCGGGACAACTGATATAACCGAAGGTGATTCACGTACACAGAAGAACAAAAAAATAGGCGGGAAGAACTCCCGCCTAAACCCTAAACAATTACAACTTATTATGAAATAAGTTGACCATGAAAAAAACTACGAGACAAAGATACACTCTTTTTTTCTCCTGTCAAGGCTTTCAGCACAAAAAAAAGTTATTGATACGTTAAAGTTTTTAGGTATGCTTAACAAATTGTAAAACAGGCGAGTAAATACACCTGGTCTCCTTTTGGCATATATAGCTTATTATGCTGTTATTCTATTAGTTACTTTAACTATTAAATAAAAATACAGCCATATCTAATACCCCATTTCTAGCCGGAATTCCTCGTTTTCACGTTTAATATAATCATCCCAGAATTTTGAAGCATAGCTCCTAAAAATTTCAGGATACTGTTTAAATATTTCATCAACTACCTTATATTTAACAGGTTTCAATCCTAATTCTTTTCTAAATCTGTTAGATTCTGCTTCCGATGGTCCAAGGAATTGCTGTGATACGCCCCTGATCGCCATTTTGTGCTCCCCTGAATGCATCATCAGTTTAGTAGATACGGGACTAGCATCACAGCGGTCGTTCAGGAGATAAATAAAAAGGTTCTCAGCTACACCATCTCCGTCCAGATCCCTCACCACGATCGTCTCTTCCATAAGGCTCACCTGGCAATCACAGATGCAACTGTCCACAAGATCGGTGATCTCCCAAAGCTTTTTCACCTCCTGGTCCTTTCCGGCATAACAGCAAACATAAAACTCCGCTCTTCTGATTTCCTCCCTTTTATTAATATAGTATGCCTCCTTCTCAGAAAAGATCATGGTATTGCTTCCATTGGCATCTTCCCAGGTCCAGGCCTGTAATAGTTTTCCCCTGTATGGTGTCAGGGCCTTGTCAGGCCTGATGCCCTTCTTTACCGTGGCCGTGTCAAATACGAAAAGCTGCTCCTGACCCAAACTGTCATCCACTCCGCTCAGACTGTCACCCGTTCCGCCTTCTCCAGTCTGCGGACTGATACCACAGGAGAACAAACATAAACTGCTGATCAACAGCATAGTAAAAAAATAGTGTTTCATTATAATCAGGTTTTAATTACGAAATTACTGATAGCTGAATGGCCGATCGCGCATGAAGCGTTACAAATATAATCATTAACTCAGGTATGAAGCGCTGGCAGAGGATCATGGCTCACTCCTTTCTCAAAATTCAGGTTTCAGGAATAATTTCTTCTGCGACTTTTGTATAATCAAAAAATAAAACTACCTTTGCACCCCCTTTTAGGGATAAATGCAGTAAAATTGTTGAAATTCAATTAAAAGATGGATACTTTAAGCTACAAAACACGCTCTGCGAAAAACGAAGACCTGAAAAAGGATTGGATCCTGGTTGATGCAGAAAATGAAGTACTTGGCCGCCTCGCCTCCGTGGTTGCCATCCTGCTCCGCGGTAAACACAAAACCACCTTTACACCTAACCTCGATTGCGGCGACAGTGTGGTGATCATCAATGCCGAGAAGATCAAACTTACCGGCAACAAGATGAACGATAAAGAATACATCCGCCATACAGGATATCCGGGCGGGCAGCGCTTTGCCACCCCCGCTGAACTCCTGCGCAGCAAACCCGAGAAAATCATTGAGAACGCTGTAAAAGGTATGCTTCCCAAAAACAAACTGGGTCGCGAACTTTACCGCTCCCTCTATGTATATGCTGGTCCCACCCATCCCCATGAGGCCCAGAACCCAAAAGCAATCAAATTAAATTCAGTAAGATAATTTCTTTTTAAGCAATATGGAAGTTGTAAACGCTTTAGGCAGAAGAAAAACCGCGGTCGCCCGCGTCTTTGTAAAAGACGGCAACGGAGCAATCCGCGTGAATGACAAGGAATTCAAACAGTATTTCCCGACCAGTGTTTTGCAGTACATCGTGGAAGAACCCCTTGCAGTGGTTGAATCCCAGGGAAAATATGATATCATCGCCAACATCGACGGTGGTGGTTTTAAAGGTCAGGCTGAAGCAATGAGTCTCGCCCTGGCCCGTGCACTCTGCAAAATCAACCCGGAAAACCGTCCCCCGCTCAAAGCCAAAGACCTGCTCCGCCGCGACCCGCGTATGGTTGAGCGTAAAAAGCCCGGCCAGAAAAAGGCACGCAAACGCTTCCAGTTTAGCAAGCGCTAAGAGAATTCAATTATGTTTAGTATCTAAATCGCCAGGACTTCCGGTGATCCGGAGCTACCCGGTGATTGATTGTACTGACAGAAGGTAAACATAAACCAAAACAAAAATGTCAAAACCAACTTTTCAGGATTTATTGGACGCAGGTGTCCACTTTGGTCACCTCAGAAGGAAATGGAACCCCAACATGGCTCCTTACATCTTTATGGAGCGTAACGGGATCCACATTATTGACCTGCACAAGACCATGGCAAAGCTTGATGAAGCTGCCGCGGCTATCAAACAGGTCGCAAAATCAGGCAAACGTGTGCTTTTCGTTGCCACCAAGAAACAGGCAAAGGAAATCGTTGCCGACTGGGTGAAAAAAGTGAATATGCCCTATGTTACCGAGCGCTGGCCGGGAGGTATGCTCACCAATTTTGCCACGATCCGCAAAGCGGTCCGCAAAATGGCATCCATCGATAAAATGAAGAACGACGAGGCTTTCCTCAAGATCTCAAAACGCGAACGCCTTCAGATCACCCGCGAACGCGCCAAACTGGAAAAGAACCTCGGCTCTATCGCTGACCTGACCCGCCTGCCTGCAGCCCTTTTCATCGTGGATATCCTCAAGGAAAAAATCGCTGTGAACGAAGCCCGCAAGCTCAGCATTCCCACTTTTGCCATCGTTGACACTAACAGCAACCCCAATGATGTGGATTTTCCGATCCCCGCCAATGACGATGCATCAAAATCCATTTCGATCATCGTGGGGACCATGGTGCAGGCCATCGAAGAAGGACTGAATGAGCGCAAACTGGCAAAAGACAAACAGGATCGTGAAGATGAGGAAGATCAGGACGAAATGATGCACGATCATGATGGTGAAGAAGAGGATATTGATGACGATACTGATGATGATTCAGCTGAAGAGGAAGTTGATGGTATCACCCCAAAGATCATTGGAAAGAAAGATGCTCCGGAGGCCAGCCCTGCAAAAAAACCGGGGATCAGAAAACAGATTAACAAGAAATAATTCTTAAAAACCTACAGAGTAATGGCAAATATAACAGCAGCAGAAGTCAATAAGCTGAGACAGCAGACAGGTGCAGGCATGATGGATTGCAAGAATGCCTTGGTAGAAGCAGACGGGGATTACGAAAAAGCAATTGACATCCTGAGAAAGAAGGGACAGAAAGTCGCCAGTAAAAGAGCCGACCGCGAAGCCACAGAAGGCAAGGTAATCGCCAAGATCAACAGCGAAGGGAATTTCGCAGCCATCGTTATGCTGGGTTGCGAAACCGATTTCGTGGCAAAAAATGAAGAATTTGTAAAACTGGCCAATGATATCACCGATCTGGCCATCGCCCAAAAACCGGCAGACTCTGAAGCCCTGAAGGCCCTGAAGCTGAACGAAAGAACCGTTGCCGAAAACATCACCGATCTGATCGGAAAAACCGGCGAGAAAATGGAAATCAGCGACTATCAGTTCATCGAAGCCCCCAGCGTGTTCATGTACAACCACATGACCGGAAAATTGGCAGCCATCATCGGCTTTAACAAAGCAGGAGCACCTGAAAAAGAATGCCGCGAAGTGGTTATGCAGATCGCAGCCATGAGCCCGGTTGCAGTGGATAAAGATGATGTGGACCCCAAAATCGTGGCAAAAGAACTGGAGATCGGTATGGAACAGGCACGTCAGGAAGGCAAGCCCGAAGCCATGTTGGAAAAGATCGCCCAGGGAAAACTCAACAAATTCTTTAAGGAAAGTACCCTGCTGAATCAGGACTTCGTACGGGATAACAAGAAAACCATCCGCCAGTTCCTCGAGGAAACAGACAAGGAACTAATGGTAACCGGGTTTAAAAGGGTTTCCTTTTAATTCAGTTATTCAAACACAATATTGAAGGGAGAAGCTCCGGCTTCTCTCTTTTTTTTATTTTTACAGACAAATATGATGGCATGAAGTACAAAAGAATATTGCTGAAACTCAGCGGGGAATCTCTTATGGGCACCCGCCCATACGGGATTGATCCCGACAGGCTGCTGGAATATGCCACAGCCATCAGGGAAACATCAGCCCTCGGAGTGGAAATCGCCATCGTGATCGGCGGCGGCAATATTTTCAGGGGCATGAAAGGCAGCGGAGAAGGCTTCGAACGCGTGACAGGCGACCAAATGGGTATGCTGGCAACAATCATTAACAGCATGGCCCTTGAATCAGAATTCAGGAAAATGGGCTTACCCGTCCTCCTGCTTTCAGGGATGAAGATTGACGCCATATGTCAGCTGATGTCTGCCAAGAAAGCCATTGATGCACTCAGCAAAAACAAAATCGTAATCCTCGCCGGCGGAACAGGGAACCCCTATTTCACGACTGATAGCGCCGCCGCGCTCCGCGCCCTGGAAATCAGAGCCGATGTAATCCTGAAAGGAACAAGGGTCGACGGAGTTTATAATGCGGACCCGGAAAAAGTGAAAGATGCGGTAAAATACGATACGCTGAGCTTTCAGCAAGCCTACGAACAGGGACTTGAAATCATGGACCTGACAGCTTTTACCCTCTGCCGGGATAACCAGATGCCCATCGTTGTTTTTGATATGAACCAGAAAGGGAACCTTCTGAAAGTCTGCAGGGGTGAAGCCTGCGGAACACTGATCCATCCCTGAAAAACCTGAATTATGCACGAAGAAGCACAGTTTTGTCTCGAAGAAACCGCTGAAACCATGCAGGTTGCCATCAGCCACCTGGAAAAGGAATTTCAGAAAATCCGCACTGGTAAAGCATCACCCCAGATGCTCGACGGAATCCGAATCGATTATTACGGGGCCATGACCCCATTGGATCAGGTCTCAAATATCAATACCCCCGATCCCAAACAAATCATTGTTCAACCCTGGGATAAAAGCGTGCTCGGGCTGATTGAGAAAGCCATCATGAATGCTAATCTCGGATTCAACCCTAAGAATGAAGGGGAAGTCCTCCGAATTATTGTACCTCCTCTGACTGAAGAAAGGCGCAAAGACCTTGTGAAAAAAGCCAAAACCGAAGCCGAGAATGCCCGCGTGGCCATCAGAAACATCCGCAGAACTTCCAATGAAACAGCAAAAAAGCTGGAAAAACAAGGGGTTCCTGAAGATGATATTAAGAAACTGGAGACCGAAATCCAGAATACGACGGATAAATACATCCAAAAAGTGGATAAGCTCCTTGAAACCAAGGAGAAGGACATCATGACCGTGTAATCCTATTTGTTCCTGATGAAATAAGGATCCTTCAGTATCCTGCTGATCCCCTCCTCGAGGCTGACTGGCTGGCGATTCAGCAATTTCAGCATTTTGGTGATATCAGGCAAACGGCGGTGCATGTCTCCTTCCGGGAGGGGCGGTACATGTACAATCCGGGAATTTGACCCCGTCAAAGCTATAATGGTTCTCGCCAGTTCAAGTATGGTAATCTCCTTGTCATTTCCAATATTGATGACCTCATTGGCCCCGTTACCCGAACGCACAGCCTGCATGAAATTGTTGTAAGTCGCCTCAATATGGTCTTCAATATAACAGAAGGTCCGGGTTTGCATCCCATCACCAAATATCCGGATATCCTGATGTTTCAGCGCCAATGCAATGAATTTCGACATCACAAAATCCTTGCTTTGCTTCGGCCCATAGGTATTGAAAAAGCGGAAAATCGTGAAATCCAGGTTGAATTCTTTCTTATAGCTCCTCAGAAAAGCCTCTCCGAGATTCTTGACCACCGCGTAAGGTACCCTGGAATTCAAAGGGGTTGTTTCTTCGTTCTGCGGCAAATCAACAGGCTCCCCGTATACCTCTGATGAGGAAGAAAAAAATACCCGCTTAACACCTGTATTCTTGCTGAGGTTCAGAATATTTTCAATTCCGTGAATGTCCTGCAGCACCTTAACCGGGTTCTCCTGGGTGCGTTTAACACCAACTACAGCAGCATAGTGGAAAACATAATCAAAACGGAACGACTGGGTTACAGAAGAAATATCCCTGAAATCGTTAATGTCGCATTTAATAAACCTCCAGTTCGTATTTGGCGCAGCCGGAAGCTTATTCAGGCTTCCTGTTGCCAGGTTATCAACAATAACAACATAATTTTCAGGATCCTGAATCAGCTTTTCAGCCAATGCGCTTCCAATGAAGCCGGCGCCACCGGTTACCAGGATCATTCTCATAGATGCATTTTCCTTACAGACGCAAAGCTACACTTTTTTGGTTGCTTTTCCTAAATCGTTTAAGTACGAATACCGGTAATACTATTCGATAATGCGCAGGAGGTATTCCCCGTAACCACTCTTCAAGTATTTGCCAGCCAAAACCCTGAGTTGTTCTGAATTGATAAAGCCCATTCTGTAAGCCACCTCTTCAATACAGCCGATTTTCAGATTCTGGCGGTCTTCAATCACCTGAACAAACTGTGATGCCTGCAATAATGAAGTAAAGGTACCCGTATCAAGCCATGCTGTTCCTCTGGTTAATATCCCCACTTTCAGTTTCCCCTGCTCCAGGTAACAACGGTTCACATCGGTGATCTCGTACTCTCCCCTTTTGCTGGGTTTTATACTTTTAGCGACACCAACAACTGAATTGTCATATAAATACAAGCCGGGAACCGCGTAATTGCTTTTGGGTTCCGCAGGTTTCTCCTCAATGGATACAGCATTGAAATTCTTATCAAATTCAACAACCCCGTAACGCTGCGGATCAGAAACATGATACGCGAAGACCACCCCCCCCTCAGGATCGTTGTTCTCCTGCAGCAACTTCTGCAATCCTGCACCGTAGAATATATTATCCCCCAGAATCAGGCTGACCTTGTCTTTCCCGATGAAGGACTCCCCGATCACAAATGCCTGGGCCAGTCCGTTCGGAACCTCCTGAACCATGTAAGTGAAGCGGCATCCCAATGCCCGTCCGTCGCCAAGCAATCGCTCAAAACCAGGCAGGTCTTCAGGTGTGGAGATAATCAGGATCTCAGATATGCCGGCCATCATCAGCACAGATAAGGGATAATAGATCATCGGCTTGTCATATACCGGCATCATCTGCTTGCTCATCGCAAGCGTTAAAGGATAAAGTCTTGTGCCGGAGCCGCCGGCGAGAATAATTCCTTTCATATAATCTGTTTATTAGGGTGTTCAGCCCGCACGATCTCCCTGATCTCCTTCTGCCGCCTGATCTTTCTTCGGAACTTCGTTTATTTCGTCAATATATTCAATGTTTACATCCTCCTCCTCTTCTTCCAGGATTGGCAATACCGGCTCCTCAAAAGCCTTGGTCGTGGCCTTTTTCCCGAATGATAACAAGAGTGAAGGCAGAAGCAAAAGATTACAAAGCATGGCGATGAACAAAGTGAACGAGATCAGATAACCCATGGCCTGTGTCCCGCCGAAAGACGAGAAAATGAATATCGAGAAACCCAGGAACAATACAGAAGAAGAGTAAACCATGCTATACGAGGTTTCCCGCAGAGCGGAAACCACGCATTGGCGGATATCCCAGTGCTTGTTTCGCAGCTCTTGTCGGTAGCGCGACAAAAACAATATCGCGTTGTCCACAGAAATCCCGAGTGCAATACTGAATATCAGGATGGTCGATGGCTTTATAGGGATCCCCAGATAACCCATCATCCCTGCCGTCATGATCTGGGGAATCAGATTGGGAATCAGCGATATCAGCACCATGCGGGCAGATGTGAACAACAAGGCCATCAGGATAGAAATGATGATAACGGCAAAAATCAGCGATGTCTTCAGATTCCCAACCAGATAATCCGTCCCCTTCAGGAAAACGACACTGGTCCCCGTAATATGCACATCAAATTTTTCAGGGTTGAATATACTGTCAATCTTGGGACGCAAGTCGTCCTTGATGCGCTGAATATCCCGCGTACCAATATTGGCCATCTGTACAGAAATCCTGGTTTTACTCAGTGTGGAATCCACAAAATTGTTCAGAATGGTCTTCTTTTTCTTGTTGTACTCAGGGATATAATCCACCATGAACAACATTTCATTGTTATTTGGTAGTTCATACATGCTCTCGTCGCCGTTGTAAAACGCCTGCTTGGCAAATTTCACTACCTCTGCGACCGATAAAGGTTTGGAAAGCTCGGGGTAAACCGCAAGACTATCCTGCAAACGGTCAATTTTCCTGAGCACACCAAGATTCATCACCCCTTTCTTCTTCTTCGTGTCAATGCTGATCTCAAATGGCATCACCCCATGAAAATGTTCCTCGAAAAACAGAAGATCAGTGTACAGCTTATCCTTTTTTGAAATGTCATCCACGATGTTCCCCGTTGTGGTCAGCCTGGTGACACCGAAAACGCCTCCGGCAACCATAAGAATTGCAATGATGTAAATCGCCAGACGACGTTTCTGCACGAGACCTACAATAACCTCAACGATACGACCAACGCTTTTATTCTCAATGTGCTTGGTATGCCTCGCTCCGGGCGGCTTGAGGTAACTGAAAAAAATCGGTATAAGAAACAGTGATAATATATAAAGCACAACAATATTAACGGAGGCCACAAGACCAAATTCAAACAACAGCCGGTTGCCCGTAATCAGAAAGGTGGCAAAACCAACGGCCGTGGTCAGATTGGTCAGAAGAGTTGCGAAGCCCACCCGCTGAACAATGCGTGATAAGGCTTTCACCTTATTGCCATGGCTCTTGTACTCGAAATGGTATTTGTTAAGCAGAAATATGCAGTTCTCTATTCCTATAATAATAATCAGAGGGGGGATGATTCCGGTGAGAATACTGATCTTGTACCCAAGCAGAGATACGGTTCCCAGAACCCAAACTGCTCCCGCAGACACGATTAACAAAGGGAAAAGAACAGCCTTGAATGATCTGAAATATAAAAACAGGATGATTGCTGCAATCAGCAGGGAAAGCAGAGTGAACAACAATAACTCATTCTTGACTTTCTCACTGGTAACCGTTCGGATATAAGGTAAGCCTGAATAATGCGGCTCAATATTGAACTTTGCAGCATGTGCTTCAATCTTCTCCTGGATGCCCCCGATCAGCGTAAAGCGGTAATTAGAGTTCACCCTGGCCTTATCCAGTGTTATCATCAGCAGGTTCACATCCGTTTCCCGGTTAAACAACAAGCCGTCATAAAATGGTAGTGAATAGATCAGTGCGCGCAGACTATCCAGCTCTTCCTGAGTCTTCGGTTTTTCAGATACCACAGGGCGGAAATCAAACTTCTTCAGACTGTCATCCTTGATCAGCTGAAAGACTTTGGTGATGGACAAAACTTCCTGTACTCCCTCAATTTTCTTGATCTCCTGGGTGAGATCAAACCAGGCATTGAAGTGTTCAAGATCAAAGAAGCTGCTGTCGCGAACCCCGATGAACATCACACTGCCATCCTCACCAAATTGCTCCTTGAATTGTTTGTAAATAATTCTCGTAGAATCTGTTGCGGGAAGCATCTCTGCAAATTCGTACGACATCTGCACCTTTGATGCGTAAAAGCCCATGACACCAGTGAGCACAATGATCACAATCAGGTTGACGAGGCGGTTACGCAGAATAAGGCGGACAAGAAAAGACCACATAGTAGTAAACTTCTGTTTATAAGTCATTTGCGGGAATTAAAAAGAAACCCGCACTATTGAACCTTCAAAATTAACATTTTAATTTAAGCTCCATTTAAAAAACCGGAGAATTGCTCAGCATTCTAACTGCCAACTGCCAACACAAGGGATTTTATTGATTATTCACTTGAAGTGTCATTTCTGCAGAAAATTAATAAATTTGGACACAAAACCACAACAGCATGAAAAAGTTCATGTCAGCCTTCTTCATCCTCATCACTCTTTTTGTAAATGCTCAGGAAGAAAATAAATTCGGAATCCGCTTTTCCGGTTTTGTGAAAAGTGACATTTTTTACGATTCCCGTGAGGTTGAAACCATTCGCGAAGGACATTTCCTGCTTTATCCGCTCAACGTCAAATATGACAAGGACAGTGCAGATGTCAACGCACATCCTTCGTTTAATATGCTTTCCATTCAGAGCAGACTAACAGGGAATATAACAGCCCCTGACGTTCTGGGGGCCAAAACATCGGGCATGCTCGAAGCAGAGTTTTTCGGAACCTCCAATGCCGACATCAATGGTTTTCGACTGAGGCACGCACTGGTGAAACTAAATTGGAAATCGACTGAATTGCTCATCGGGCAAACATGGCATCCGATGTTCAATTCATTCTGCTTCCCTGAAGTTGTCTCGTTCAACACCGGTGCTCCTTTCCAGCCCTTTTCAAGGAATCCGCAGATCAGACTTACACAATCCTTCGGAAATTTCAGGATGCTGCTGGCAGGGATGGCTCAGAGAGACTTTACCAGTCCCGGGCCTGACGGACCGGGTTCTAAATACATCCGCAATACCGCTATGCCTGATATGCATTTGCAGGTGTATTACCGGAAAGTCAACGAAGAGAAAAAATGTGAATGGATGTTCGGTGCCGGTTTCGATTATAAATTTCTTAAGCCCCGCTTGATGACCGACAGCAGCTACAAAACGGACCAAAAACTGGGAACCTATGCCGCAATAGCCTTTGTGAAGAATAAAAACCGCTATCTAACCTGGAAACTGACCGGGACATACGGGCAAAACTTATATGATCTGATGATGCTGGGCGGCTATGCAGTGAAGTATGACACCACCGCATCCAATCTTGCCAGGGACGAAAAACTGTATACCAGCCTGGATGTACTCTCCGGCTGGATTGAAATATATTCCGATATTAAAAATTTTCAGGTCGGGATCTTCGGTGGTTTCACAAAGAACATGGGGTCCATGAAAAATATCGCCGATTGGAATAATTCCGCATCATACTTTACAAGGGGACGCGACATCAGCTATATCTACAGAATCTCTCCACGGGTGGTGTACAATGCCGGTAAGCTCAGGTTTGGACTGGAAGGGGAATACACCACAGCAGCATACGGTTCAAAAATCAACAGCCTCGGAGAAGTCAGTGACCTGAAAACAGTGAGTAATATCCGCGTATTGCTGGGTGTTTTCTACTTCTTCTAGAAACCTCCTCAGATGAGATTATTGTCCCAATATCTTTTCCAGCCGGGCCTCCAGCTCATCACCCCGAAGTCCCTTCGCGATGATTTTCCCTTCCCGGTCAATTAAAACGGTATAAGGAACCGCGGAAACATTGTAAGTTAAAGCCGCTTCTGATTGCCAGAACTTCAAATCGCTGCAGTGCGTCCAGCTCAGTTTATCGTCTGCAATAGCCTTGACCCATGATTCTTTGGTTTTATCCAATGATACGCCAAGAATCTCAAATCCCCTGGAATGGTATTTATTATAAATCCTGACCATATTCGGATTTTCTTTCCTGCACGGATTACACCATGATGCCCAAAAATCTATCAATACAACCTTGCCCTTGAAAGAAGAAAGGGTAACGGTGTTCCCGTCAGGATCCGGAAGAGATATTTCAGGTGCAGGAGACCCATCTGCCAGCTTCTTTGTATTCTCAACCCTCTTGTGAAAATTGATCACATACGTGTTATCGGGAAACTTCTTGTTCAGGCCCTCATCCAGTAAAACATAGATGTCGAAATATTTCTCTATCGGTAGTTTATCAATAATAAACAGGCCACTCAGATAGTCAGGATGCTGACGGATCAGGTTCACCAAATACTGGTTCTGTGCCGAATCTGTCGCCATATAACTGTTGATCAGAACCTGCTTGACCGAATCTGTCAAACCCTGTTGCAATAGAGTATAATAGCGGTTATTTATACTGTCAAGACTGGCCTTGAATGCCTGCAAAACCCGGTTGCTTTCATAGATCATCTGAGATTGGTCACTGCCCTCGATCTTTAGTGTTTTCAGTAGATCCGTCATATCAGCCGTAACCTGAATCTGATCTCCAGGCAGAATAACAAGCGACAGATAAACTCCTCCCTCGAACTGCAATTTAAATACATCACCCTTATCCAGCTTGGCTACCAGCCTGAAAGAACCGCTGCTGTCAACTCCGCTTTCCGCAATGAGTTTAGTCTCTCCTGAACTCAGAAACAAGGATACCGTTTTGCTTTGACATTTCTCAATGCTTCCGCTGACCGATGTTTGCTTACCCTGTGCTTTCATGATCAAAGGAGTCATCACCAGCATTAACATCAGGATCACTTTGATTGCTGTTATTCTCCACATACTATATATATTTTTGTTTTTGAAAAAAAACCGGAATCAACATTGAATGATTCCGGTTTTTCAAAGGCTTTTCGCTTAAATCATTTATCCAACTTAACATTAGATGCCTGGGGACCTTTGGCTCCCTGGGTTATTTCATATGTTACTTCCTGTCCTTCTTCCAATGATTTGTAACCTTCTTTAAGGATTTGTGAATAGTGGACAAAGATATCCTGTCCGTCTTCACCGGTAATGAACCCAAAACCTTTGGTTGCATTGAACCATTTTACTTTTCCTTTTAACATGAATGAAACCTCCAAAAAAATTAATAATAAAAATAACTAACGACTCTATTATGTGGTAAAAAGAGTTCTCTATTTGATCCCAAGTTCAATTTTCACCAAAGGCATAATGTCTTCGGTCGGATCCATGAACAGCAATACACCTAATCCTGCATCGAAAATATAAGTGTACTGATTATCCTTGGCAACCTTCTCAATGGCAGCTTTTGCTTTGTCAATGATAGGCTGAAGGAGTTCTGTCTGCTTCTTCTGCAGATCTTCTTCAGCAGAAGTCTGAAAAGCTTCAATTCTGGCCTGGATATCCTGCAATTCGCGGGTTTTGGTCTGCTTGATCAGATCTGTCATATTTCCCTCATTCGCCAGAAAATCCTGGTATTTGTTTTCGAATTCAGTTTGCATCCCCTTGATCTGGTTCTCCAAAGTTTTAGCATACTCAGTAATGACATTCACCGCTGAATCACGACCCGGCATCAGTTTCAATAACTCCTGAGAATCAATATGTCCGAATTTCTGCTTTTTCTGAGCATAGGATCCAAAAGATACCATGCACAAAATCAATAAAATACTGCTGATTCTGATAATGTTTTTCATTTTGTTTTAAATAATTGTTAAAAAAACATGCAAATATAAGCCTTTATTTCTAATCAACACCTATTCGTCATCCTCCTTGTTGTTTTTATCATTGGTGGGAATGGCACCAGGCTGATAACCCAGCTTTGAAAGCACCTCATCACTTTTGTCGTACTTTGAATTGGCATAAAGCAAAGTGACTGATCCTGACTTGTCAAAAATTACAGCCAGACCCTGCGCAACAGCAATGTCCTCAATAGCTTCATAAACCTTATCCTGGATGGGTTTTACCAATTCCTGCCGCTTCTTGAAGAGATCTCCATCCTTGCCAAAGCGCTTTTTCTGCAGATCCTTTGCTTCCCTTTCTTTCTTAATGATCTCATCTTCACGTTTTTTCTTAATATCCTCCGGGAGCAGGGGCGCTTCTGTCTGGAAAGCCTTATATAGCTTATCTACTTCAGCAAATTTGGCTTCTATCTCCTTTTGCCACTCAATGGATAGTTTATCCAACTGATCCTGAGCATCACGGTATTCCGAAATATTCTCCAGGATATATTGCGAATCCACAAAAGCAAATTTCTGTGCATCAGCAGCAAAAACTGCTGCAACAACAATCATAATGGTGATGATAATTCTTTTCATTAGTTGTCCTCCTGATATAATGTATTAGTCTATGGATTGATTGATGGAAAAATGGAACTGTCCTTTGTTGGCCCCGCTCTCACCAGGGATTTCATCAAAGCCATACCCCCAGTCAAGACCTAACAATCCGAACATGGGCAAATAAACTCTTAATCCCAAACCGGCTGAACGCTTAACATCGAAAGGATTAAACTGGTTGAATCTTTCCCAGGCATTTCCTGCCTCAACAAATCCAAGTACGAAAACAGTTGCCATGGGGTTAAGTGAGATGGGGTAGCGCAATTCTAAAGTATATTTGTTGTAAATGGTCCCACCAATATATCCCAGATCAGATTTTGGAGTAAGTGAGTTATTGGCATAACCGCGTAATCCGATAAGTTCTCTGCCATCAAGCGCAAATCCCGATAATCCATCTCCTCCTAAATAAAACCTTTCAAAGGGCGCGATTCCTATATTTCTGTTATAAAGTCCCAGGAATCCGAATTTGGTGCGGGTGTTCAGCACCAAATTCCCTGCCAGCTTCAAATACCAGGAAGTATTGAACTTCCACTTGTGATACTCAATCCATTTATATCTGTCTGCAGGTTCAAGAGTATTGTAATCCTTGGATGAAAACAGGGAATAAGGCGGTGTCAGCTGCGTGGTGATCATAATCTCCGATCCAGAACGGGGATAAATGGGAGCATCAACAGAATTCCTTGCAATCGTAAATGAAAGGTTGATGTTATTTGACGTACCGCTTGTATATGAAAAATAAGAGTAATTCTTCAGCTTGTAATTGCGGAAACTGGCCTCCATGTAAAGAGTGAAGTAATCGTCAGGCCAGGTCAATCTTCTGCCCAGTCCTACGGAAACACCACTGATATCAATTGACTCACGCTCAGGATCCGACTTCTTCAATCCATTGGTTTGAACCGAATAATACCCTGATATACTTAATGCATTTGGTTTTTTTCCCCCAAGCCAGGGTTCAGTGAAAGAAGCATTATAAGCCTGATAGTATGACCCGTTCGACTGTGCTCTGATGCTCAGCTTCTGACCATCTCCTGAGGGAAGAGGAGACCATGCATCTTTTTTGAAAAAGCGTCGCGTCGAGAAATTATTGAACGACACCCCCAAAGTTCCTATAATTCGGCCCATGCCCCAGCCTCCAGATAACTCAAGCTGGTCTGAAGATGTTTCCTGAACCGAGTATTCGATGTCGACTGTTCCGTCATTCGGATTGGGCTGAATATCCGGTACAATCTTCTCCGGATCGAAATATTTAAGCTGGGCGAGCTCTCGCGTGGTGCGGATGATATCGCTGCGATTGAACAACTGTCCGGGTTTTGAGCGAATCTCCCGGATGATAACATGATCATTCGTTTTAGTGTTGCCCCTAACAGTTACCTTATTAATATACGCTTGTTTACCCTCTATAATCCTGACCTCAAGATCAATGGAATCATTGTCAATGTTTACCTCAACCGGAGTGGCTGAAAAGAACAGGTAACCATCATCCATATAAAGTGAGCTGACATCCATACCATTTGGATTATAGTTCAGGTTGGACTCAAGCACACGCATATTGTAAACATCCCCCTTATCAATTCTGAGGATTTGATTCAATTGCTCATTGCTGTATTTGGTATTGCCTACCCAGCGGATGTTCCT
>CALGYY010000032.1 GCA_937934705.1 uncultured Bacteroidota bacterium | reverse complement strand
CTTGTTGTTGATGAGCAGTTCTCCGTCGGGAAGTGCGTGTACCTTGACTTTGATTTTGTGCTCATCCGTACCCACGGAATGCAGGGACCAGACCGTTCCGCCTTCTTCCCCCGGAACATAAACGATGTCGCGGCAATATTCCGGAGGACCGGAAAGTGTCTCGATCAGCAGGGGTAAGAAGCCCAATGAGGTTGTAATCAACACCACGATCACCCATATCCCTGCGAATTTTTTCCGGCCGGCTTTCCTGATGGCCGTGTTCTGCTGAACAGCGGTTGTCCCTGTGATTCGCTGCAGATAGGCGCTGGCTTCATTGTGCCCAGTTTGATACAGGGACTTAAAGATTCTGATGGTTTTCCTCATTCCTTTTTTTCTGACCTGCCAGTAGAACTGTTTGCTCTTGGCTTCGCGGAGGTCGCTTTCCTCGTAGCCGCAACGGGTACACTTGGGCGGATGGGTGATCAGATAAAGCAGTGTGGCTTCATCAGTTTTCAGTTCATGCTGACAATTGTGACAGATATAGGAAGGCATATGTTCAGGGTGTTGTTCTGACAAAAATAATCAAAGAACAGATATGCGGAAATTTTTCCGGTGAAGGTACAGGGTGAATAATGTATTTTTACAGGCAAAAAACAAAATCAAATGAATCCGGAAACCATTAAACTTACAGATCCGAGACTGCAGGCAGCTTCGGATTTCGTCTGTCACACAGGCAGGCATGTGTTCCTGACCGGTAAAGCGGGCACAGGAAAAACAACATTTCTTCAGAATCTCAAACATCTCACGGCGAAGCGCATGGTAGTGGTTGCCCCCACGGGTGTGGCCGCGATCAATGCCGGTGGGGTCACCATTCACAGTTTTTTTCAGCTTCCCTACGGACCTCAATTGCCAGAAAGCCTGATGCGAAGGGTTAAGGGTGAAGCCGGGGGGATCAAGAAGTTTTCGCGGGAGAAGGTCCGCATCATTAAATGCCTGGATCTGCTGATCATCGATGAGGTGAGCATGGTGCGGGCAGACTTGCTGGACGGAATTGATGAGGTTTTACGTCGTTTCCGGGATCCGAGAAAGGTATTTGGTGGGGTCCAGGTCCTGATGGTGGGAGATCTCCACCAGCTTTCACCTGTAGTGAAGGATGATGAGTGGCAGATCATGAAGGACTTTTACGACACCGTTTATTTTTTCAGCTCGAAAGCGTATCAGGCTGCACAAGCCGTTACCATTGAACTCACGCATATTTTCAGGCAGTCGGACCGCGAATTCATCGGAATCCTGAACGCCGTCCGCAATAACACAGCAGGTCCGGAAGTGCTCAGGAAGCTCAATGCACGATACAGGCCCGGCTTTGTCCCGGAAGAGAAAGACGCCTACATAACCCTGACCACACACAATGCTTCAGCTTCTGAGATCAACCAGGCTCAAATGAAGCGCCTGGCTGCACCTTCCTTCTTTTTTGAAGCGCTTGTGAGCGGGGACTTTCCTTCGCATGCCTTTCCCACGGATGAGCGTTTGGAGCTGAAGGTGGGCGCGCAGGTGATGTTTGTTCGCAATGACCCCGGCCGCGATAAAAGATATTTCAACGGAAAGATCGGAACAATCACAGCGCTGGAAGGTGAAGAGATAGAGGTTACTTGTCCGGGAGAAGTACATCCCGTACGTGTCGGGCGCTCCATCTGGAACAACCTGAAGTATTCGATGAATGAGGAGACCCGTGAGGTCACAGAGGAGACGACAGGGAGTTTCGAGCAGATCCCGTTGAAACCTGCCTGGGCGATCACTATCCATAAAAGTCAGGGTTTGACTTTCGAACGTGCGATCATTGATGCGAGAGCTGCATTTGCTTACGGACAGGTATATGTGGCACTGAGCCGGTGCCGGACCCTGGAAGGATTGGTCCTGAGTACTCCCTTGAGTGCTCATGGTATCATGACCGATTCGAAGGTTTTGCAGTTCAACGATGCCATTGATCCCGGGATCTGTGAGCAGGAGAATATTTTAAAGGCCCGCAGGGATTATGAACGATCCCTCATCCTGGAATTGTTTGATTTCGGATTGCTGCGATACAGGTCGGAGCAATGGCTCAGACTTAACGAGAAACACGGCCATTCTGTTTTAATGACGGGTAGCCTCCGGGCTGCTGAATGGCATGAGAGGCTGAATTCCGGTGTGATACAATTTGCTGCGCGTTTCATGGCTGAAATCAGGGCTGCGGATGAAACCTTAAGGGGGGAGCCCCTGAATCAGGAGTTGATGAAAAGAATCCCCAGGGCCGCCGAGTACTTCATTTCTGTACTCGAGCCACTGTATCAGGATGTCAGAAACAAAATCAGCTTTGAATGTGATCAGTCTGCTCTTCGTGAGGAACTAACGGATGCATACGAGAAGCTTCAGAAGGATTTGTTTGTAAAGACGGAGTTGTTGAGAACGGCGCAAAACGTTTTCAGTGTGAATGAATATCTCCGGGTGCGCAGGGATGCGGAACTGGATTTCAAACCGGTCAAGACCGGGGGAAGAGAACGCACTGCTGAAAGCCGGATCAAAGTTCCACACGAGCAGCTTTTCAGGACGCTTTTGCAATGGAGAGATGACCTGGCAGGGCAGAACGACCTCCCGCAGTATTATGTTATTCCCGCCAAAACCATCATCAAACTTTGTGAGTACCTGCCTTTAAGCCAGACAGACTTATTGAGTGTTCCGGGTATCGGAAAAAAGAAAGTGGCGCAGTTCGGTGATGAACTCCTCGGAATAATAACAGCTTATTGCCTGGCGAGCGGCGTGACGCCGGATCAGAAACCGGTAAGTCAGAAAAAGCGAAAACGAAAAAAGACCCCGAAGGGGGATGAACAGGATTGAGTATATCGCTGTTGAAAAATTCTTTTCAAGACAGGATATTTTCCGCCGGGGCTTTATACCTTTACGCGCTGAAAATTAAACCCATCCACATGAAACGACAAATTATTCTTACCTTAGCGCTTATTTCTTTGGCAACCAGTATGTTGCTGACCTCCTGTAAGAAGAAGGAAGGTTTTGATCTGAACCTCACTTTAAGTACCAGCGAGCGTGAAATGCTTCTGGAACTTTGCAGTCAGCCTCAGGATTCATTATTCCTGCTCGCCGTGAAAACCGCCGATTCGCTTGCGGCTGAGGATACTACCGATTTTTTCGGCCTGTTTTATAATGCATGGAAGCTCAAGAGTCCCGATTCACTGTTCAAGCCGCTCTTCTTATCCAATATGAAGGAAAAGAGCGATTCTGCTGCTTCAGAAGAAGGTGTTATTGACTGGATGCGCAAAGAATACCGTTTATCGGTGGAGAAAACCGCCGAAGTACTGAAGAAGCGTCTGGATGATTATGATCTGTATGATTTTAATGTCAGGATTTCCGATACGCTGGGAATTTTAGTGGTGAAAATGGAGGGTGTGAAGGATACGGCAACGGCACTTGACCTGGTCAGAATGCAGGGGAAGCTGGGTTTCTGGGAGACCTATGAGTTTGCTGATGTATATGAGCATATCACCCGTGCCGATGCTGTTTTACATGCCATGATGGTGCGTGCGGCTGCAAGGAAAAAGAGCGACAGCACCTCAGCGGACAGCACAGCCGTGGATACTGCGGGTGGTCAGCAAACAGAAGCACAGAAGTACGCTTTTGATCATCCCCTCTTTGCACGTCTCAAACTGAACCTCGTAAAGGAGAAAAATGTCTACAATCCAGCGACAGGGCCGGTGGTCGGCACCTGTAAGCTGCGCGACACCGCGAAGTTTCACCAGCTGATGGCCTATCCTTCGGTTGAGGCATTGTTCCCCGAAGATCTTGTGATGACCTGGGCTTTCCGTCCTGCCGACGAACAAAAGAAAGAACTGGAGTTGCTGGCCCTGAAAAAAGCGGAAGGGACTTGTGGCTCATCTATTTGCGGATGCATGATCGTTAAAGCAGAGGCCAGCATCGAAGAAGGGAAAAGCCCTGAAATTCTGATGAGTCTGAATGAAAACGGAACCGTCCTGTGGGCAGAAATGACGCAGAAGAATATCGGACGTTCAATCGCGATCGTCATCGATGGTTATGCATACACCTGGCCGGTGGTTCAGTCAAAGATTGAGAAGGGGAATTCCATGATAACGGGAAATTTCACCCCGGCGGAAGCCGAGAAACTGGCCCTGATCCTAAGGATGGGCGCTTTACCGCTCAGGCTGACGATAGAGGAGATGCAGGTGAGCGGTGAGCCTTATGTTGAGGAGCAATAAGGGAGTGTGCGGCGGGATTATTAAAAAGTAAATAATAAGAAGAGATGGATATCAGCGGGACAGTGATCAAACTGCTTGAATTGCAGACAGGGACGGGCAAGAATGGCCCATGGAAGAAACAGGAATTCGTGATTGAGGTTCCGGGAACCTATCCGAAAAAGGTTTGTTTTTCACTATGGGGTGAAAAAATCACTCAGTTTCCTTTTCAGGAGGGAGATGATATAACGGTATACTTCGATCTGGAGAGCAGGGAGCACAGCAACCGCTGGTACACTGAGGCCCGGGCGTGGAAGGTGGAGAAGAAGTTGAAGGAAGATAAGGTTCCACCCCCGGCTCAGGAGGATTTTCCGTCCGGTGGCAATGATGCTTTCGGTGACACGCTTCCGGGATCTGACGATTTGCCCTTCTAGATTTCTTTCCCGCAGTGCGGACAGGTTTTTCGTCCCTCCCTGCGGTCACGGATCTTTTCGATAAAGCCTGCGCTGAGCAATCCGGCCGGCAGGGCCACGAGGCCTATTCCGAGAATGGCGATAATGCCGCTGATGATCTTGCCCAGGGTTGTTACCGGAACCACATCTCCGTAGCCGAGTGTGGTTAAGGTGACCACTGCCCACCAGAAACTGGAAAAAATATCGGAGAATTTGGAAGGCTGAACGTCACCTTCGATATAATACATCAGAAATGAGGCGATGATGAGGATGAGTACGATGGCCACGAAAGTAATGGCCAGTTCTGCTCTTTTTTCACGGATTACCTGGTAGATCAGGTGCAGGGAGTTGTTGTAGCGGCTTATTTTCAGAACCCGGAGAAGTCTGAGCAGGCGCATGATCCTGACAAAGCGAAGGTCGAAGGGAATCACGAAAGGCAGGTAAAAGGGGAGGATGGCCAGAAGGTCGATGATGCCATAGGCTGAAAAAATGAAGATGAGCGCGGATCTGAAATGGCTGGAGGCCGGATGGCTGACCGATGATATGTAAATGCGCAGAATGTATTCAATGGTAAATACGATCACTGAAAAGACCTCGAATGCGTCCAGCCAGGTTCCGGCCACTTCATTGATCTGCGGGACGGTTTCCAGCATCATGGCCAGGACATTGAGGATGATGAGGGCCATGATTCCGTAATCGAAAGCCAGGTTGATGCCGGATCCGTGGGATCCTTTTTCGACAAAGTGGTGGATGCGGTTTTTAAGGTTCAAGCTCTGAAGGAATTAAGAATGAAGATATCACATCATATCCGGGGAGGTCTCATCATTCCGCATACAGCATATTTCTTTCTTCGGTTGTGAGAACCCTGTTGTAGAACCTGAGATCGTCGAGTATCATGGGAGTGAAGGTTTTTTTGTAGCCCGATCTTCCGATATACAGGTCTTTTCCGTAATCGGTCAGGTCTGCATCGAGCTTGTTATGATACACCTGGGTGTTATTGATATAGACCCTGAAATCCCCGCTTGCATGGTCATACATCAGTGCGATATGATACCATTGATTGGCTTCCCAGCTTTTTGCATCGCTGAAAAAGCGGGCATTACCGAGTATAAACCTGAAGGATGCCGGCTTTTCGCCTTCTGCCAGGTCGCCATTGATGCCTGCCTGAAACTGGACCAGGGGTGGTTTGCGTTTGTTATAGGGTTTCTCAAAGATGACTTCGGAACCATTTCCTTTGAA
>CALGYY010000031.1 GCA_937934705.1 uncultured Bacteroidota bacterium | reverse complement strand
AAAGATCCCTGTGTGCTTCGCACACCGCGGATTTTTTATTTTCCTTCGGCCCTTGTAAGCGAGCTTGCGGGCCTTCAGAAAACAAAAAATCCCGCTTCGCGGGATCTTTTTGTTTGGCGGAGAGAGGGGCTTTTGAACCTTACTCCGTAGTATGTTGATTCTCTTTTGCTTCAGCAGAGAATGCAAAAAGGGTCACGTTTTTTCCCACGACGATCTTGCCGGGCTTTTCACGGTTTTGCGCTGTCAAGGAACTGAGATGCTAAACTAATAAATTTGGGGATCAAAATACAAAATTAAGCTCTGATTTTATTATATTTGTCAAAATAAAATTCGTGATTATGAAAAAAACTCTTCTCCTTCATATTTTCATCTTTCTGTTTGCCGGATCTGGGGTTGCACAGGTTCCTGTTAACTACCCATGGCGATTTCGATATAATAACAGTGACACTCTTCTCTCCAGGGAGCAAATACATTTTTGGGGGCAAACCGGACAGTTTCCCGTTTATCTTGACTGGGAACTTTCACCCTTCTCTGTTTGCCCTTCAATAATTGACGGAGTTGGACTTTTTACAGACTCTCTGAGCAGTTATACTCCAGGACAAGACGTAGGCTGGGCGTTTATTAAAGTAGCTTCAACCGGTGTATTTATGGACGATTATTATGAGTCCAACATAGGGATGTTTGTAAATGATTCGCAGACACCCAATGTCGAAATCATTTCTTCACCGCAGGGATTAATGATGCGGGCATTGACCGCCATCGGTCCCAACACAGAGATTATTGCCCGCTATCAGGATATCATTGATCTCTTTCCGGGTGATCACTCGGTGAAATTTCTAATCAAGTATTGGTAGGGCACTGATGAAACGTTTTATAAATAACCCCATATAGAGACAATTCCATGAAAAAAAATCTCATGCTTATTAAAATCCTTTTCGCTTTTACCTCAATATTGGTACTGAGCAACAGTACCAAGGCATTTACCTTTATTAATCCCTGGCCGTCGTGCGAAAAGCCCCTTGTGATAGTTCCGGACAGTCTTTATTCCCAGATTGATTCCACGTACTATTCGGTTTTAATGCGACAAACAGATAATAACGGAAATTATGCTACTCTTTTTTCGTTCAGCAATATCCCTCTGAATGATGTGAACTTTTTTACCGAACTGGGAGCGGTGCAGCTTTCAGGAGTGAGCTATCGTGTGTTCCGCTTTACCTATTCATCCTATACCATTACTCCCGGCTATATCGGAATGCTTTATATAAGCGGCGGAGGGTACAAGTTCATGAAAGCCTATTCAGATTGCAGTGTAACACCCTATTCCTGCATCGGGCGATTCCCCGCCATCTGGGCTTATAATAATTACCTGAGACTCTTTGTTAACTATCAGCCGTTTTCTGACCTTTCTTTCGGTGACCAAACCCAAATGGCACGCCTGATTGACTGGTATTTCGGTTACGACAGCAATTCTCCTCTCGCCTCAGATTATCTTGATCTTCTTAGTCCTGACCTGTTAGGAAATTCATCGGTCCCTACCTCACTTTGCAACAGCAACCAGCACAATTGTCCCTGTCATCAAAATATCCGGACAACCCTTGACAGCCTCGCACAACTGTCGCTTTTGCAAGAGTATAATGTGAATATTATGATGGATGGAATGCGATCCTCGTTAGTTAGCTGCGACTGTCTGTCGGATTATTATATTTTCAACCAGTCATCCGACGACAGCACTCAGGATTTCATCTACCTGATCCCACTAAAGGCTAATCTTGAAACATGGATACTACATTTTGCAGAAGATTCCGTTTACAGGATTTCATCTTCTTACAATTACACGGGTGGAATCAATGGGCTTTATGGAGGATCTGTATATTCTAACGGGACTTTTACCAACTATAACGGGTTTGAAATGATCGTACCTCCGTGCGAAATGGAAGTATCTACAAACGGTCTTATTTTTTGTCCCGGTGATATTATTGAGATAAGTGCCAATTGCGTTTTCTGCCCTTCATACGTATTTGATTTTAGCTGGTATTTCAGCGGGTTAAGGCCAGACACGGTCACTAACAGCGCCGGAATTACCATTATTGATACGGCATCCGCTCCCGGAAATTACCTTATCATGGTTTGCGCTAAATATTGGGATTGCGACTCCAATTCCTGGCTATCGTGTTGTGATCAGATTTCAATTACCGTTTTGCCGGTACCCTTTCTAAGCATTATGCAGATTCCGGATACACTGACTTGTGAGACCACGACAGTCTGCTTCACAGATAGCTCTTATATTGTTTATCCGGGAGGAGAGCTGTACCAGTTTCCTGTCATTAACTGGCATTTCTACGATTCGCTTGGAAATGAAATTAATTACGATGTCACTCAGCCCGGCGATACAATTTGTTTTGCTTTTCCGGGACCAGGCACATATACGGTCATGGCGGCAGCTTACAATATCTGCGGCGAAGCCATTGTTTATGACACCTTAGTGATTCCACCACCGCTTGCGTTTTTTACTTATGATATGGTCTGCATTGAAGACACCGTTTGCTTTACAGATCTTTCTCTGTGCCCTGCTTTCTGGCACTGGGATTTTGGAGACGGAACGTACGATACCGTTCAGAACCCCTGCCATGTTTTCACCGGACCCGGCCCGGACACCGTTACGCTTATAATCAATAATGATTCTGTGAGTTATTCAGAACCCGTTATATTTTACCCTTTACCGCCTCATATCCAATTATCAGGTGTCCTGAGTACATGCGATAGTACTCAAACCTATATCATTCAAAATTATTCCAGCCACAACCAATATTTTGTTGATATAGATCATCAAATGGGGTTAAGCATTAATGGCAATTCATTCACAATCGATTGGAGCACGTTTCCATCAGGGGCAACATTGTACATTACAACTTCTACTGCACAGGGTTGTATTACATATGATACTATTGATATTCCGGGTTGCTGCGATAAGCCAAATTCTGTGCTTTACAATCACCCGACTTTCACCGCCCAGAGCCAATGGACAACAAATCATAGAGTCACAGTGAACGGAACCATGCACGTTAAAACCAACCTGATCATTAATGACCAGAAGATCTTTCTGGGTGCCAATGCAAGGATTATCATCTATCCCGGTTTCACCCTCACCCTCACCAGAGATACCTTGATGGCATGTGATACAGTGATGTGGGATGGCATTTATATTGTCGACTCAACATCTACCCTGATAGCCAATACCATTACGGTAAAATCCACGGTTATCCGTGATGCAAAAAATGCCGTGGTAAGTGATTACGGAGGAATGTATGACATCCGGGGCGTCTTTTTCAGAAACAATTACAAATGTGTGCTTGTAAAGAATTATCCTAAACTACACAACGGCATTCTGATCTCAAATCACTTTGAGTGTACCAGTGCAATTCTACCTCAAATTCCTGCAATTGCAGGAATTCGAACACTGATTGGGGTCGATATTAATTATATTGGACAGGTAAATACATTACAGGGACTGACAGTGGGGCCGGGCAACACCTTTAATAACCTCTGCACCGGTATCAGAGGCTATTGGTCAAATGTACTTGTCAGAAACAATTCTTTTTACAATTGTAATTCGATCCCGGGATCTCTTGCAAAGGCCGCCATTCATGTCACTGGTTTCATTCCTCTACTCCAAATTCCAACCACTAAAAAATATTCGCTGATAGCGGGCGGACTTCCCCAATACGGGAATATCTTTTCAAATTGTTTGAACGGTATATACAGTGACCGGAATATGGACCTCGATATCCGGAATAACACCTTTACGGATATGCAGCGCACCGCCATAAGCTTTTTCAACAGTAAAGCGATCTACAATACTATTACGATCAGCGGGAATCAAATGACCAATATGCTGGTCGGGATCATGGGCGCGATGAATACCATTTCAAACACGCATATCAGCAGAAATGTTTTCAACAGCAGCACCGGCATCGGGATAGATTTGTCAGGCACTAATTCGGTCAATGAACACGTTACTATTAACCTGTTGAACAGAATGAACATACCCTGGGGGATCCGGTTGAATAATTTGCGCAACCCTGTGGTTGAACAAAACCGGATCACCCTTAATTCTCCGTCAGGTACCGGCATCGCAGCGTATAATTGTCTGGGCGTTAAGGTCGGAAGTAACGATGTAACAAGCCCTGACAGTACCCAAACCTCCGGAATCCTGATACAGGATTGCCCGAACATGGGCGTGTATTGTAACAAGGTCACCGGGCTTGCCTATGGCCTCGTATTTAAGGGCAACTGCATCAGCACCTACCGGGCAGCAGTTCAGAAAAACAATATGAAACTCTGCAAATATGGCCTGGTGAAGTCCGACAACGGGCTGATCGGACCGCAGGGCGATTTATCCTACCCCTCTGACAATACCTGGACAAATGTGTGGAAACATACCTGGTGCTTTTCTTCTGACGGAAGCGTGGATACGCTTTATGTAAGGAACAACGGGGTTTGGAATCCGACAATATATCCCATAGATTATACACCTCCTGGGTATGCCTTTACCAAAAATACAAATGCAGTGGGACCTCACCGGGCATGCACATGGATGGTAGAACCCCGTTCGGCGTCATTGTACCTTTACAGCTTGTTGGCGGAGGATTCGTTAATGTTTTCCGGTGTTGATCAGAATAGTAAATATCTCAGAAAACAGTCGTTGTACCGCTTAGTGAAAGAGGATAGCGCTTTTTTTGCCACTGATCCTGAACTGATGAATTTTCAGGCAGAGACCGACTTGATAAGTCCCGGAAAATTCTACAGAATTGAAAACAAGATCAACCGGCATGAACTGGTTGATGCTGCAATGTTGAATCAGAACGTAGAAGTTAATAATTTGATTGAAGAGAATTTGCAGGAAGTAAACTCCTTGCTCATTAACGGTGTATTTTCAGATAGCGGCTATATCTCCGCCGAAGACACAACAAAATTGTTGGAACTGGCAAATGATTGTCCCTTTATTGAAGGAACTGCTGTTTACCTGGCCCGCTCAGTTATTGCTGCTTTGGGGATCATACTTCTGGAATATACAGATGATTGCAGTGCAATTCCTGGATCAGGAAATAAGTCAATGCTCATCGTGCAAAATACTGAAGAGGCTGATTGGATCAAGGTATACCCAAATCCGGCATCTGACGATTTAAAGGTTGAGTACCGGACTTGCGGGGATGCCGAATTTGAAATCAATAATTATATTGGTTCTTCAATATTCAGAACAAAGATTAAATCTGGAACAGGAACTTTTATTGTGGACGTAACCTCCTGGGCCCAAGCAATATATTACTATCGTTTTGTTTCACAGGGCCGCTTACTTAAGTCAGGTAAGGTCGTAATTTTAAAGTAATCTGAAAGTGGGATGAAGAAGCCGATTATGATATTGGCCTGTCTTGTATTATGCTCCATTGCAGAGGTGCTTGGGCAAACTAATCTTGTTATGGACCCGTCAATGGAGCAATTCACATCTGAATACAATCCACTATGTGATTCTTTTTTAACTGCTGTTTATTGGAAAAATCCTACAGGGGCTAACCCAAATTACATGAATAGTGCAACTGATTGCCCATCGGAAGATGTCCCGGACAATGGATTCGGTCACCAATATGCCTATGATGGAAATGCATATTATTTCTGTGGTTTATTTGAGCAGCAAGGCCCTTTTCAGGAATATGTTCAGGGACAACTTACGGATACCTTAACACCGGGGAAGGAGTATTGTGTCTCCATTTATTTGAGTTTAGCCGAGTATAGTCAATTTGCCATTGATTGTATTGGAGCATATTTTTCCGATACTGCTATAACCATTGCAGGTCAGGGTGTTTTGCCTGTGGTTCCTCAGGTAGCCAGCCCTTCTGGGATATTCTATAGTGACAAGATTCATTGGATGAAATTATCAGGGTCCTTCATTGCCGGGGGTGGTGAAAGATATATTACCATTGGGAATTTTAAAGATTATTTGACAACAAACACCCTTTACATCGATGGGGGCGGTGGTCCAAACTGGACATTAGCCGGATATTACATTGATATGATCATTGTGATTCCCTGCGATAGTATTCCTGCCCTTGCCAACGCAGGCGAAGCCGTTTCTATCTGCCCCGGCGACAGCGCCCTGATCGGAACATCGGCCCGGCAATACTATGATTACTCATGGAGCCCTGCAAGGGGTTTAAGCGACAGCACCATTGCCCAACCCCTTGCCTCGCCTGTGCAAACGACAACCTATACTCTTACCGTTAAGTATTTTGATTTATCAATAACTACAGATATTGTAACGGTTCAGGTTGAATACTGCGGCCCCACAGTGTTATTTATTCCGAATGTTTTTTCACCTAACGGCGATGGGCAGAATGAAGTGCTATATGCCAGAGGTGAAAACGTAAAAGAGATACAGTTCTCTGTTTATAACCGTTGGGGAGAGTTGGTTTTCGAAACAAAGGATATAAATGCTGGATGGGATGGCTCATATAAAGGCAAAGAATGCAGTCCGTCCGTATATGTTTATCAGGTCATGGTTACGTATAAAGATGGTTCAGTGCAAAGCAAATGGGGCACTGCAACTTTGATAAGATAATTATCTTATTTTCGCATTTTTGCTTCGGGGGGCCAAACAAAAAACCCCTAAAATGCTTGATTTTCGGAGTTTTTCGTTGTTTTGCGTTTTACTGCTGGCGGAGAGAGGGGGATTCGAACCTTACTCCGTAATATGTTGATCCTCTTTTTCTTCAGCAGCAAACGCAAATCCCACTCACGATTTATCCCACGACAATCTTGCCGGGCTTTTCACGGTTTTGCGCTGTCAAGGAACATGAATGTAAAGATACGAAAAGAAAACCAAAGCGATTGATAAAAAACTGTTGATCGTTGTTCTATTGAAATGAAATGTAATAGTCGAGAGTATCATCCTTATTAACAAATAATGTGTCCTGATACATTATAACATTAGGAGAAGGAATACCTTGTTCTTTCTGAGCCCAGGAAAAGTAGATATTTCTTTGAGCCCATATCTTATAGGGAGGAAGGATGCTATCAAAAGGGAAATGATGATTGGGCAAGAAGAAGCTCGGGTATAAAACGTCTGTGAAAGAAATCTCAACATAGTTTGATGAATAACTCGTTTTTGATAAATGAATTCTTAAATAACCAGTCGGATACATAGTAATATCGCGCACACTATTTTTTTCTTCCAACTGAATCCGAGTCTCTGTGTAAAACGAGGGGTCAGTATAGAATTCAACTGGTTTAGCATATACAAAGTACTGATAACCTCGTTTTTTTTCAAAAACTATTGTGTACTTACCTGCATTATCCGTTGTAACACTATCAACATCTTCTGTAAAATGATAATACCGCACAAGATGAACTACTGCATTCTTATAAGGCAAACCCGTCTCAGCCTCAACAACAGTCCCTTCAATATATCCACCCCCGTATTTTTCACAACTCATAAAAACTAACAATAATGAGCAAATTCCTAAAAACCTTAACCTCATTTTTTTTCAATTAATTATTATGAAGTATCAAATTCTCAGTAACCTTTTAAAATGTACTGCACTTGGTAATCAGTAGGTATCTTTGGAATACTTAGAAATATTGGAAAAATCAACTCATGTCCATAATCTCTCTTAGGCTTTTTGAAAACAGCAATTAATACAACTCTTTTTTCAATTGTGCTTATACAAACACTGCAACCTTTATATTCATCGTTTGCATCAGGAAGATGATAAACTTTCCCAATTACAGTTCTATTACTGAAGTCAACATCGGGAGCTGTTTCTCCCGCCCAGCATCCATGTGGATCATTAAACCAAAGTCTGTATACGATATTATCATCAATTCTGTCGGGGAAAGGATTCAGGATCACTGTATCAACCACAGGACAAGGATATACTTCCCCAAGTTCGATGATATCTGTAATACAATCATAATCATCAGGGCATTCCCGAAGTTTTTCTTCTTTATTACATGCAAATAATAACAAGATGAATACGAGCAATACTATCCTTTTGCTGCAAACATTAATCTTTTTCATGTTCGATATTCGCTGCATATCAATGCTAAAGTAGTTTCAGAAGTTGAAGCACATATTATTCAATTTGAACTAATTTCTTTACAAAGGTAAAACTGTTGGTTGTTAACTTGCAAAAAAACAATCCACACTCTTGATTCTGAAAATTAACCGCTTTGTTATGAAGTCCAGCTTCTAATACTCCAAAATCCATCACCATTATAGTGAGGCCAGACATGTCGAAGAATTCGATTTTTGCAGAAGTTCTTTCATTCAACAGCAAGCAAGCTTGCCTAATGGGATTACTGGCGTGATCCCCAAGGGGGGGGGCATCAAACAAAAAAGCCCCGTTCGCTTCGCTCACTTTCTTTTTTGTTTTTCCGAGCCTTTGGCAAGCAAGCTTGCCAGGCTCTTCAAAACAAAAAAGCCCCTTCGGGGGGCTTTTTTGTTTGGCGGAAAGAGGGGGATTCGAACCCCCGGTCCGCAAAAGCGGACAACGGTTTTCGAGACCGCCGCATTCGACCACTCTGCCATCTTTCCGGGTGCAGCGGCTGCAAAAGTAGTAAAATATTTTACTGCCGGGGAAACGCCATGCCATTTCAAGAGTTCCGAAGAACAAGGGAAAGAGCAAAGATTGCCCCGCTCATGGCATTTGCGTATTTTTGCAGCCTTACGCATCATTATGAAAGTCCTCGTCTTTTATTACAGCCAGTCCGGACAGATGAAAAACATCCTCGACCATCTCCTGCAGCCACTGCAGTCCGGCGGCACAGACTTATACTTCGCGGAGATCAGACCCGACCCTCCCTATCCGTTTCCGTGGACCTCAGACCAGTTCTTTGATTCCTTCCCCGAATCATTCACAGGAATCCCATGTCAACTGGAAGGTATGATACTGCCGCCACCGGAAGATTTCGACCTGGTTGTTCTTGGATATTCTCCCTGGTACCTCTCACCTTCCATCCCCATTCATGCTTTTCTCCAGTCAGAAACAGCCAGTCGCTATCTGAAAGGAAAAAAAGTGATCACGGTGATCGGCTCCCGGAACATGTGGCTTCAGGCCCAGGAAAAAGTCAAACGCTACCTCCGCTCCTG
The DNA here is from genome assembly GCA_937934705.1 of uncultured Bacteroidota bacterium. Taxonomy (GTDB): domain Bacteria; phylum Bacteroidota; class Bacteroidia; order Bacteroidales; family CAIWKO01; genus CALGYY01. The sequence goes on along the minus strand of CALGYY010000031.1, from coordinate 27,369 downwards.
TGCGGCAGAGTTGGCTGGCAATATCGCCCTTTACGACAAGGCCCCCAACCTGGTGAGCGTACTCACCATCATCCGCTGGCTCATCAAAGGAAAAAAAGAAGCAGGCCGCATCCTGCCAGCAGCGGGCGTGAGACCTGCAGATATCGAAAACAGCAGGATCTTCGGAGAGATCATCCTCAGGCATCTGCAATCCGGCGATTGGAACAGCCTGCAGGACAGCCTCATTCAGGCCGGTGCGGTAAACGTTAAACCCAACCTGGTTCTTTTTGAGCGCAACGGATCAAAGATTTTCCGCATGTGGTCATCCCGCATCCTGAAAAAAGGTCCCGCGGGAGATCCGCGCCGGAGACCGGCCCACCGCCTCTTTAAAATCTACCTGCTGATCGTCCTCTTTGTCGTTTCACCACTGGCCAATGTGGTGTACGCACCCATGAAGCTGCTGATGAGGAAGAAAATTGCCGCTGACCGTCATTATTTTTCACACAACGGTTTGAAGGAAAACCATTAATTTTGCAGTAGTAACCGGAAAGCAGCAGGAGTTTTATGTGCAGTGTCTATATTACACGTTTAGCGAAGTTTCTGCCCAATGAGCCCATCAGTAACGACGATATGGAGTCATACCTGGGCATGATCGACGGCAAGCCATCGGCCGGGCGCAGACTGGTCCTTCACCGCAACAGGATCCGTTCACGCTATTATGCCCTGGATAAAAACGGGAAGCCCACTCATACCAATGCCGGCATGACTGCCCTGGCCATTGCAGCACTCTTTGATGGTCACCCATCGGCTGAAGCTATCAGCATGCTCTGTTGCGGCACCACATCCCCCGATCAGTTGCTGCCTTCACATGCCTCCATGGTCCACGGTCTGCTGAAGGCCGGTCCCGTGGAAACAGCCTCATTCTCCGGCGCCTGCTGCACGGGGATCCAGGCGCTGAAATACGGTTTCATGGCTGTCGCCGGAGGACATACCGAAACAGCGGTTTGTACCGGCTCAGAACGATTGTCAAGCTGGCTGAAATCAGGAAAGTACGACCAGGAAGCGGAGAAGATCCGTGCCCTGGAAGAAAATGGCTTCGTGGCTTTTGAAAAGGAATTCCTTCGCTGGATGCTGTCCGACGGCGCCGGTGCCGCACTGCTTCAGAATCAGCCGGGACCCGGTCTCAGCCTGAAAATTGAGTGGATCGAACAGACCTCCTTTGCCCACGAACTGGAAACCTGTATGTACGCCGGTGGTGTGAAAGATGCGAACGGGCAGCTTCAGGGCTGGCACGAATACGAACCCCGGGAATGGCTCGACCAATCGCTGATGTCGCTGCAGCAGGATGTGAAACTGCTGGGTTGCCATATCGTTGAAAAAGGTCAGGAATTCCTGAACCAGATCATCCTCCGCAGAAAACTGGATATGTCTTCCATCAGTTATTTTCTGCCTCACCTCTCTTCCGATTTTTTCCGCGAACGCATCCGGGCCTCCCTGGAACGTGCCGGAATGGCCATACCTGAAGAGAAGTGGTTCACCAACTTAAGCCGTGTGGGTAATGTCGGAGCAGCCTCCCCTTATCTGATGCTGGAGGAATTGTTTCACTCCGGAAAACTGAAACAGGGAGAACACCTTTTAATGATGATTCCCGAAAGTGCCCGTTTTTCATACTCCTACGTTTTGCTTACCGTTAACCAGTCATGAAAATCAAGGAAGTACCACAGGACGATGCTGGTTTCCTGAAGGAAGGGAAAGTGAGAGATGTATGCTATGCACTGGATGAGGACGGAAATTATACCCAGGTGCTCAGCGTGGGCTGGGATCCCAAGAACGAAGCCATCCGCCTGGCCTGGGAGCAGGTCAACGAAAAGGCTGAGAAGGTCCGCACCAAGGTCCTCGATGGCAAACTCAGTCCCATCGCTTTTCATATGGAGCGCTGTATGATGAACAGCAGCCTCCTGGCGCAATATACAGGCATCAACCGCCTCAGGGTGAAGAAGCATCTTAAACCTTCCGGCTTTGCCCGCTTGAGTGAGGAAGAACTGGCCCTCTATGCCGAAGCCTTTAATATTACCCCGGAACAGCTAATAAACGTCTGATTTTCATGCAAATTGACTTCCGACATAAGATGGCGGCCCACTGTGAGAACGGGACCACTATGAACCTCCTTCACCACCAGGGGATCAAGCTCAGCGAGCCCCTGATCTTCGGTATCGGTTCAGGCTGTTTCTTTTCCTACATGCCTTTTATCCGCGTTAACGGCATGCCGGTGATCAGTTTCAGACACTGGCCGGGCATCATCTTCCGGCGGAGCACCGACAAACTCGGTGTGGCCATTGAACGCATGAAATTCCGGCGTCAGCAGCATGCCATGGCTGCCCTGGATGCGCTGCTGGAAAAGGGGGTTCCTGTTGGACTGCTGGTTGGCGTATTCAACCTGACCTATTTTCCTCCGGAGTACCGTTTTCACTTCAACGCCCACAACATGGTGGTGATCGGGAAGGAAGGCAATAACTACCTGATCTCCGATCCGGTGATGGAAAATATTGAGCAGCTTTCGTCGAAAGATCTGCAACGGGTTCGGTTCGCCAGGGGGACTTACCCGCCCAAAGGGCGCATGTACTGGGTTACACAGAAGCCCGGTCAGATTGACCTTGAATCGGCCATTATCAGAGGTGTACGGAAAAACTGCGAGGATATGTTGCGCATTCCGGTTCCCCTCTTCGGAGTCAAGGGCATTCATTATATCGCCAACCGTCTGAAAAGCTGGGATCAGCGCTATGGACGGCAGCGCGCAGCCCTCCTGCTCGGACAGTTCATCCGTATGCTGGAAGAGATCGGAACAGGAGGTGCCGGTTTCCGTTTCATGTACGCGGCTTTTCTGCAGGAATCTGCAGAACTGCTGAGTCAGCCGGCTTTCAGGCAATTGTCAGAAGAGATGACCGGCATTGGTGATACCTGGCGGCAGTTCGCCTCCATGGGGGCCAAAAACCTTCGAAACCGCGGTGTTGGCGAAACTCCTTATCCCGAACTCGCCGCCGTGCTCCACCAGATCGCCGACCGGGAGGAGAAAGTCTTCCGCGAACTCGACGGATTGGTCAGGCGGTAAAAGGATCTGACATTCAGATGGCTGTCCTGGTCACCACTATCAGCAATCATGGCTCTACAATATCATCAAGCATGTCCGGATTCCAAGCACATTTGTATTATTACCGGCAATCACAACAAAGATGAATTTCTATATATTTGCAATTTGGACTTAATATTTTTATAATCTATGTATCTGCAAAGCAAAGCAAAGCAAAGCAAAGCAAAGCAAAGCAAAGCAAAGCAAAGCAAAGCATCATCTATCTGATAATAATATCTGTTACAGGATGCATTCTTCTATATGTAGCATATCGATCATATAATTTGTCTTTCACACATGATGAAGCACACACTTTCAAAATCCTGCTTGGAGATCGTCATGTAGCGAATACTGCCAATAATCATCTGCTTAATACCTGGCTTGCAACACTATTCTATCATGTTTTCGGAAGCAGTGAATTTGTGCTGAGATTACCCAATCTACTGGCTTTTATCTTATTCGCTTTTTTTGTCAGTCGCTATTTATCCGGCCTCCGAAGTATCATGCTTACAGTCATCGGTGTTTCCGTTCTGATGCTGAATCACTACATGCTTGACTTTTTCAGCCTGGCCAGAGGATACGGTCTGGCCCTGGCGTTTGAGTTTGCCGCACTCTGCATTTTGTTGCAAAGAAACAAGGATGAAAACTTCAGATCCCTGGCTCTTCGTACCGGTCTGGCTCTTTTATTCAGCCTTGCAGCCGCACTGGCCAATCTGAGCTTTCTGAATCTCAATATCGCAATGGTGTTCATCGTCTTGCTGGAGATATTGCACATCAACAGAAAGCGAAGTATTCAATTGAGAATGAAGCACTACCTCGTTTTTGCGGGAATGCTCCTGATAAACTTCATCGCTTTTTACTTTTTGGTTCAGCAACTGCTTTTTCTGTTTCATCACAATGAATTGTATATCGGCGGAAAAGACAGCCTGATCGACAGCACGCTGACCATACTGATTCACCGGTCCATTTATCTCAGCTATTACGGGGAATATTTCTGGATGTACCTGCGATTGGGAGTTATCGGCGTCATTGTGATTGCCTTTTTGTCACGCTTGTTCGGCACGAAATACACAGGGCTATCGCGGATGATCATTATTCTTTCAATTCTGATTTCGGCCACTGTTTTTCAGCATTATCTGTATGATACACTGTATCCGACAGAACGTGCCTCACTTGTTTTTCTTCCTGTTTTCTCTTTCATTCTGTTTCTCCTGATCATGGAAACCGGAGAACAGATCAGGAACCTGAAAATCCGTTTGCCGTTTTACGCTCTTGTCATATTGATTATCTCATCACCCATAGTGTATCATTTTGGTAAAAATTTAAACTATCAATATACACTTGAATGGAGAAATGATGCGCATAACAGGGAGTTAATGAGATATATCGAAAACGATCTGAAGGATTATTCGGGAGAGGAAAAGGTCAGGATCGCTGCGGATTGGTATTACGAGCCTGTTATCAATTATTACAGGATTTCAATGAGGATTGCACACCTGGATTCAATTACAAGAACAGATCAGACAGAGGGTGCAAAATACTTGTACTTCAAAAATCAGAATCTTCCTGACTCCGTTGTCAGAGGTCAATATAAAACCATAATGAAGTTTGATGATATTCAGACCACATTCTGGATGAAAATGCCGTGATCTGATCAGCACAATATCCTCCTGCATTCAGTGTTGCTTATAAGACTGAACGGCACTCCTGCTCATAACGGAGTCTTGTTGCCAAGGTTTTCCGCCTGTATGCTTACTTCAGTATCCCAGCAATCTCCGGGCTGGCAAACATTTCTTCCAGCTTTTGCTTCAGTGCAGGCGGAACCTTCTTGCGGGCGAGTTTAGGAGGATTCCACATGGTGGTACCCACACTGTCTCTTCCCTGTACATGTTTCTGTCCGAGGAACTTTCCGTCGGTCCCGTAAACCTGTAATACCAGGTCGTAATTGTACCAGACCGCCTGGTAGGCATCGCTGTGCCAGGCCGTCAGATGAAGGATCACCGGCATGCCCGCGTTTTCAGCCTTCATGCGTTCCACCAGTTGCTCGTGGGTTTCAGAAGGAGAAGTGGTGATGGTCTTTACCTGGAAACCTTTTTTACCCAGACCTTTTGCTATGATATTCGTGATGTCTGCGGCCAGAGGCTGACCGCTCTTGGTGAGAATGGCAAAGGGGATACCGAATCCGGACCGCATATAACCCACAAATTCCGGGGGTTTCTGTGTGCTCAGCATCTCCGTCCGCTGGTCGTGTACCGCCAGAAGTACGCTGCTGCTGCCCGAAATGCTGAAATTCAGCTCCAGGTCATGATAAGGGTGCTTGTTTCCTTTTGCAATCATGCTTTTTATTTTTAATTAATAACTACTGCGATCAACTCACTATTCACTATTTACAATTTACTATTCACTATTTACTATTATAAATAAATTCATCCACGCCCTTATTATTATTGCCATACAAAAGGCGGCTGTCGTCGGCAAATATCTTCATTTTCGCTTTTGCTTCAGCATCCATCAGGCCGGCGTTCTGTTCTGCTGATGAGACCGGCATGATGTAATACTGCTTTCTGTTGTTGACCTGCGTGATCCATACCCAGGTGAGGTAATAGCCCGAAAAACCGATCTCTGTTTTCCCGTTTTTCTTGATCAGTTCAAAACCGATGCTGGCACCACCGTCTTTATAACGGTCGCGCTGGTTCGAAATATAATTCCCCAGTGAATACACGATCATCACCTCACGCCCGTTGCTGTCGGGATATTCATAGCGCTCCATTTTCTGCAGCACATGCGGGTGACCGCCGATCACGATATCCGCTCCGTTGTTGAAGAACACCTTTGCATAATGCTTTTGCCAGTCATTCGGATGATTCTTATACTCATCACCCCAGTGTACGTAGACGATGACCTTGTCAACCACAGAGTCTTTAGCGGCTTTAAGGTCTTTGATGATCTGCTTTTCATCAATGAGATTTACGATGTTGGGCGCGGGAACCTCAATGCCGTTGGTGCCATAGGTATAGTTCAGCAATGCCAGGCGTATCCCGTTCTTCTCAATGATCATCGGATAGGTCTGACGTCTTGAAATACTGTCGGTATAGGTTCCGTAGTGCGGTATGCCCAGACTGTCAAGTATGCGTATGGTCCGCTCGATTCCTTTGCGCCCGCGATCCACACTGTGATTATTCGCCGTGGCGAGGATATCGAATCCTGCATTCCTGCAAGCCAGGGCCAGCAGATCCGGTGAGCTGAACTGCGGGTAGCCCGTATAGGGCGGTCCTCCCAGCGTTACTTCAAGGTTGGCAACGGCAATATCGTAAGAAGAAACCAGGGCCCTGACGTAATTGAAGCAACTGTCGTAGCTGTACGTTTTGGTCACAGGGTCATAGGCAGCATCGATCTGTGTCTGGTGCCCCATCACATCTCCGGCAAAGAGTATGGTCAGGCGCGAAACAGTATCCGGAGGGATGAGCGGACCGTTCTGGTCGTATGTCGTCTTGGCAAAAGGCAGGATGAAGAGTCCCGCCATCAGGGCAATCAGGCCGGTTTTAAGAAAGCTGTTCATGAGTCTTCAGGAGAATTGAGCGTATACAGTGATCATCGGCTTTCGTCGCTTTCCCTTAGTACATATATATCCATTCAATGATGGCATCATCAGGTAAAGCCGTTTTTTCGAAGACTTTCCCGGGTGTGGATTTCAGTTTCGGAACATTCACCACGAAAGCCAGCTGATCGAAATCTTCCGTATAGATCATGATACCCTTTTCCCCGCCGACCACCGAGGCTATTCCGTGTGCCGCCTTCAATGCAGCCACAGTACTTCCGATCCCGATCTTTTTGACGGTTTGCATCTGGCTGCTGAAAAGCTTGATACGACTGACCACACAAACATCCATGCACATGGTCTCCAGTTCCAGGGAGGGTTTGCTGTCGCCCTTCAGTGTGATCATTATCACTGAATACTCATCGCCCTCGGAGGATTTCTTCTCTGTTTTGATCATCTGAGGTTCAAAGACATGGTTTAATTGTGATTCTTCCATATTAATGGTCACCCTGCCGATATGGCCCTGGCCGATGATCATGGTTGAATCGCTGTAACGCTGGGCCACGACAATTACATAAGAAACCAGTAGGAATATGGTTAATGAAATTTTGTGCATATGATTAACTTGATTGAATAAATAACACCTTAATCTTGTCCATACAAAGCTATTGATTTTTGGCTAATACATTTGCTTTTAGTTATGTAATTTTGGTGACATACGGATTCCAGGGCCTGACTATACGCTCGGAATCAATCACTTAATATTCCTTTTACATGGTCCAGAACCGTACGAAATTTGATCACAACTTCATCCATACTATTGATATCCATTTCCTTTGCAAGGTCTTCTGAAGACATTTCCTTGAGTTTAATCATGCTCACCTTAAGATATTCATTTCGTGAATAGACCTGTGCAATTCTATTATAATAGTTTTCGTAGCGGGCCAAGTAACTATCCCTGATTTCCAGCGGTATATCCTGTGACAAGCCTCCGAGGGTATATTCAGCCAGGTCCCTGGCAATACTCTGTGTTGACAAGTGATCTGCGAATGATTTAATTTTCATCAATTTAACCTGGTATTGAAGCCTCTCCCTTCTTTCCGTCACCAACTCCTCCGCGATGATTCTCAAATTATCCAAAAAGAGTGAGAGATTGTTGCTCCAGCGGACAGACATCCCCTGATCTGTTTTAATCACTGTAAGTAATTGCTCTGGGTTTGTTTTAGCCAGCAGGCGGAATACAGCGCTTTGCGGTTCATATCCTGATGAAGAGATTTCTTCATCAAGCATTTGTAATTGGTTCTCATAAGACGAAAGCTTCAAATTAGTTTTGAAAAAACTTCTGATCGTTCTGTAAAAAGTATCCCTTGATGCTTCGTGTCTGATCCTTTCTGAGTTACAATCATCAAGTTGCCTCCGAATTTCATCTCTGGAACTAATGAGAACCTTTCCAGACCGATGAAATTCAAACCATTGATTAATTGTAGCTTTGAAACTAAGAAAGGAAAAGTAATTCTTCTTTTGTGTCCCGGTTTTAAGTGGAATCTTGATCGAATCATAGTATTGAAGTATTTCACCAAGCTGATCCATCCCATAGGATTGAAGCGATAAAGCGTAAGGTGCAGTAACTGTACTTATACTTAAACCAATATCCACTCTCGCACAAAAGTCCAGAATATCCTTAATATCACGCCAATTGCTCGTTTGAGGAGCATATGAAATTCCCAGAGAAGTACCCCTTCTAAGAGAATATTGGTAGAAATATTGAAGATTAGCCATCACAATTTCATAATTCGCATTTTTTCTGATGCTTTCAAATCTCTGTTTGTTAATGGAGTCGACTGATACCAGGATATCCAAATTTCCCATTTCCAATATCTTCTTTACCCGATCATTAAGAACTGTCCCGTTTGTAATGACATGGATACGTACTTCAGGATTAATAGCAACTGCCTTCTCCAAAATCTGATAATAGATATCAATCAGAAATGGCTCGCCACCGCATAAATTTATGCTATCCAAATCACGTAACAATGGAGTAAGTTTCTGGAGGAATTCTGACTGATAAGGAGACACTCTTTGCGGAAGCCCTTTGCTGGCTCTGATTGAAGAAGAAACACCTTCACTGCACATCGTGCATTGTAGATTGCAGGTATTATTAAGCCAAAGGGCCAATGAATCAGGCGAATTGAACCTGCTTTTCATACCCCTACGATCAAATGTTCTCGAGAACATAAGCCCGAACTTCCCCTGATCAAATAAAGATTTGCATTCCTTGCATTCAGCGGGGAATGAATTTCTTCGAAGTTGTTTCCTGATGATTTTCAGACGCTTGTGAAACCATACTTCATTAAGTTCCAGATAAGGGTACTTTCCGATGGGCTGATTATTCATACAGCAGATAGCGATATTGCCTTCTTCATTGAAATAGAGATTTCGAAAAGGTGCATAACATAGCAATGGTTTAAACCCATGCAGTCTGCTTTTGTTGTAGTGAAGCCAGTTAGTAAAAGAAATCTCACGTGAATAGTTCGTATAGAAATAGACAACGGATATCATCATCCGGGCATAATAGTCCAGTTTGTTAATCCATTTCACTGTAAGTATTTCAAACCCATGATACATTCACCGAAGTTTTCACAACAAATCATTGATCCATACAAAAATAAATTTTTTACGGACTTTATTCTAGTATCCGGCTTCTTCTGATTTAATTGTTTTGTCCGGTTTAATAACAACACACGATCATGAGGGTTCGATCCCGAATTCACTGTGAAAATATTCAGCGCTGGATTTAGCGGGATGATTTGTATTTTTGTCCCATGTGGAAGGCCCCATTTATTAACCGCCTGGTGTCGTTTGCCGGACATTTTTTGTTCTGGCTGGTGTTTTTCGCCATTTCGCGACTGGTATTCCTGATGTACAACCTGCCTCTGCCTGATGGCGCAGGTTTTTCCGAAGTCATGGCCACTTTTTACCATGCATTCAGACTGGATCTTTCCACGGTTTGCTACCTCATGGCCTTCCCCTTACTGTTGTATATGCTGCAATCATTCCGTGACCTCCGGTTGTTCCGTATCATCCGGAACATTTATACCGGACTGATCATTTTTCTCTACTCGGGAATAGTGGCTGCAGAGGCGGGGGTTTACCAGGAATGGCAAACCAAGCTGCATTTCAAGGCTTTGCTTTATCTGCAACAACCCGGGGAGATGGTGAATACTGCCGGTACCGGCCGCTTTGTGGCCCTGATGGCGATCTGGCTGGGTCTGACCATTGGCTCTTTCCTGCTGTATTATTATGTTTTCCGGAGAAGAAAAGTGGTCAAAGAGCGCAGTATTCCTGCCTTTCTCGTGTTTCTGCTTCTGATCCTTCCGTCCATGGGCATAGGCATCAGGGGCGGCCTGCAACAGATTCCCATCAACCAGAGCGATGCCTATTTTTCCCAACATGAGATCCTCAACCTGGCTGCGGTGAATCCGGGATACAACCTGCTGCATTCCGTGGTGCAGAATTATGCTGCCATGGGTGAAAATCCCTTCGTGTTTTATCCGCGGGAGGAGGCGCTGGCCGTGCTTGACAGCATTATCAAACCCTCATCCGGTCCGGGGATCATGGTCCTGAGCGGGAAGCGTCCGAATATTATGCTGTTTATTCTCGAGGGCTGGTCAGCCGATGTGATGGAGGCATCAGGCGGCGACCGCAACATAGCACCTTTTCTGAACAGACTGGCCGATTCTTCCCTGACTTTTGTACAGACCTATGGCAGCGGCACCCGTTCACAGCAGGGCATGGCGGCCATTTTCAGCGCATATCCGGCTGTGCCTTATGCGACCATCACCCAGCAACCCGAGAAATACACCAAACTCCCCTCACTGAACAGGGATCTTGAGACTGCCGGTTATTCCAGCGCTTTCTATTTCGGGGGACAGCTCACCTACGGCAACCTGAAAAGCTATATGATGTACCAGGGTTTCGATCGTATAGTTGAGGAGGCCGATCTGCCGGAACATTTGGAAAGGGGCAAGCTGGGTGTGCACGACGGCGACCTCCTGCCGGTGGTTCTGAAAGACCTGGACAAGCAAAGTGAACCATTCTTTGTTCCTGTTTTTACCTTATCCACGCATACTCCTTATGATCACCCGGCTTACCGCGCTCTCAGCGGATACTCAGATGAGAAGGAGTATCTGAATTCCGTTCACTATGCGGATCATTGTATCGAAGAATTCATGAAGCAGGCAGCGGAAAAACCCTGGTATTCCAACACCCTTTTTGTTTTTATTTCAGATCACAGTCATGGAACACACAAGAATCACCCCATGTTCAGCCGGGAATACAGCCGCATCATCTGGATGTTTTCCGGAGAAGTCCTGAAAAGTGAGTTCCGCGGCAGGAAACATCAGGGGCCTGTGTCCCAGTCGGACCTGCCTTCCACTCTTCTCCCCCAGCTGGGACTGTCAGCAACTGACTATCATTGGGGAAAGAATGTGCTGGATCCCCGTTCCCCGGAATGGGCTTTTTATTCTTTTGAAGTGGGCCTGGGATGGATCAGGCCCTGCGGACATTATGTCCATGAATTCAGGGTAGAACAGGATTACGCCCTGCAGGTGGATTCAGGATGCATATACACCCCGGAGCAGCTCAGACGGGAAGGGAATGCATTCCTGCAGATCTTATATGATGATTTCCTCGCGAAGTGAAACCTCTTCCCTGATTTACTTATCTTCCAGCAGGCGCTGCAGCCCGAACATTTCATCACGCAAACGCGCCGCTTCGATAAAATCAAGCTCCTTCACCGCTGCCTCCATGGCTTTCTTTGTTTTCGTAATGGCTTTTTCAAGCTGATCTTTGCTCATGTAAGCCACAACAGGATCTGCAGCCACATTCACCTCAGGGTTTTCTGAATACGGCAGGGGTTCCTTCGCTTTGGTATCCGCAATCCGGGTCTGCCCCAGAACGGAATCCACCGATTTGATGATCTGCGTCGGGGTGATGTTGTGTTCCGTATTATACGCCAGTTGCTTCTCCCGGCGACGGTTGGTTTCATCGATCGTTCTCCGCATCGATTCGGTGATCTTTTCAGCATACATGATCACCCTGGCGTTCAGGTTGCGGGCGGCACGACCCGAAGTCTGGGTAAGAGAGCGCTCCGAGCGGAGAAAACCTTCTTTGTCCGCATCCAGAATGGCGACCAGGGCCACTTCCGGAAGATCAAGCCCTTCGCGCAAAAGATTAACGCCAATGAGCACATCAAATTCTCCGGTTCTCAGTCCACGAATGATCTCCACCCTGTCAAGGGTCTGTACCTCAGAATGTATGTAGCGGCAGCGAACCCCGTTGCGGGTCAGGTATTTACTGAGTTCCTCGGCCATGCGTTTGGTCAGGGTGGTCACCAGTACCCTTTCACCGGCCTTAACACATATATCGATCTCAGCCATGAGATCATCCACCTGATTCAGTCCTGGTCTGACCTCAATCACGGGATCCAGCAGGCCTGTGGGCCGCACCAGTTGTTCAACAACCACCCCTTCAGCCAGCGCCAGTTCATAATCGGCAGGTGTGGCGCTGACGAAAACCACCTGGTTCAGGATAGCCTCGAATTCGTCAAACTTCAGTGGCCGGTTATCCATGGCTGAAGGCAGCCGGAAACCATGTTCCACCAGGATCTGCTTACGCGAACGATCGCCTCCGTACATGGCGCGGATCTGCGGAATGGTCACATGACTCTCGTCAATCACCATGAGGAAGTCATCAGGGAAATAGTCGATCAGACAAAAGGGTCTGCTTCCCGGTTTACGACGGTCGAAGTAACGGGAATAGTTCTCAATACCACTGCAATAACCCAGTTCCTTCATCATCTCCACATCATAGGTTACCCTGTCTTCCAGCCGTTTGGCTTCCAGGATCTTCCCGTTTTCCTGGAAATAACGCGTCTGCGCGAACATATCATTCCGGATCTCATCCAATGCGCGCTTCATGCTGTCCTGTGATGTGATGAAGATATTCGCAGGGTAAATGTTCAGGCTTTCAAAAGTCTCCAGACGGTGCCCGTTCAGGGGATCAATGGTGTCGATCCGCTCGATTTCATCGTCGAAGAAGTATATGCGGTAGCAGGTATCACCATAAGCGGGAAACACATCAATCGTATCGCCCCTGACCCGGAACTGCGAACGGCTGATATCATATTCCGTACGTGAATACATACAGTTCACCAGAGCCAGCAGGAATTTGCCCCGGTCCACGCGGTCCCCCTTGCGGAGACTGATCACGTTTTGGGCGAAGTCGTCAGGATTGCCGATGCCATATAAACACGATACAGATGATATCACGATAACATCTCTGCGTCCGGAAAGCAGTGCGCTGGACGCACTCAGTCTCAGTTTCTCGATTTCATCATTGATCGACAGATCCTTTTCGATATAAGTATTGGTGACCGGAAGGTATGCCTCAGGCTGATAATAGTCATAATAAGACACGAAGTACTCGACAGCATTCTCCGGGAAGAATTGCTTGAATTCCCCGTACAGCTGGGCTGCCAGTGTTTTATTATGCGACAGCACCAGAGTAGGCCGCTTCACTTCCTGAATCACATTGGCGATGGTGAAGGTTTTACCGGAGCCGGTTACGCCCAGCAGGATCTGGGCAAAGTCGCCCCTTTCAATACCTTCGGCAAGCTGCTTAATCGCCTCGGGCTGATCTCCTGTGGGGATGTAATCAGAGGTAAGCTTGAAATCCATACTTACTCATTCTCCTTAATAATGATATCACAGACGACCGGATAATGGTCCGAATAATCAAGGGAACGAACCCTGCAATTGTAGGAAGAACAGTCGCTGCTGTGAAAGATGTAATCAATCCTGAAGCCGGGGAAGATACGCTGATAGGTGGTACCCATACCCCTGCCGCTTTTCACAAAGGCATCATCCAGCCCTGAGCTCAGGCGGCGGTAAGCGTAAGAGGCCGGGGTGTCGTTCAGATCGGTGCAGAGGATCACAGGGTAAGGACTCTGCCCGATATGCTCTGCCACTTTTTCGACCTGTGCAGCCCGGTCTGCAAATGCCGCTTTCAGCAACGACAACATGCGGCGACCAGCCTTCTGGTGACTATCGGAAGCCGCGGCTTCGCTGAGGTCCTCTGCCAGCTCATACTCCTGCTTTCCGAAATGTATGGACTCAAAGTGCGCATTGTACACCCTCACCGTATCCTCCCGGATCAGCATATCGGTATATATACAGAGGTTGTGGGCACTGTTTTCAAAATCAATGCGGCCCTTCCCTACAATCGGAAATGCTGTGAATGTGGCAATCCCGAACTGAATGATCTTGCGGCTGGTGAAGGTGTATTCGGCATGGATGTTAACAGCCTTCTGAAATTCAGGAATGGTGTCGATGGTCTTGAATTCCCCTGTCAGGTCGTGCACAAACTCCTGAAAGCAGAGGATATCTGCATTTTCATTGTGAAGATAATCATATATTTTGTTTCTGTTATCGAAAGTGTATGACCAATCATTTTTATAATTATACATATCAAAGTTCCTGACATTATAACTCATCACTTTCACCGGAAATTCATTTTCGCTGAAGATGTGTTCTCCGCTAAGCTGAAAATGATTGCGGATCTGAAAAAAGCCGGCAGCTAAGGCGAGTAATGAAAGCAATGACCATCTCCAGTTGAAAAAGAGCCAGGCAATCACAAAACCGAGGTTAAGCAGGACAAGCAGCGGATAAGCGAGGCCGGTGAAGGGGAGCCAGGCGTTCTTCACCGGACTGATCCAGGGGGCGAGGTATGATCCTCCGAGTAAGATTACCGCAGCGACATTCAACAGGATAAAGATCACCCTGATAAAGCGGATGAAGCCATTACTCTTACCGGATTTTTTTGCTGCCATGGTACAAAAATATAAATACAGTAATGACTAGAAGCCTTCTTTTGATGATTTGAAGAGGAGTTCTTTTTCTTCGCGGCTCAGACTTTCGTAGCCTGTTGCCGATATTTTGTCGAGGATGGCGTCAATTTTTTTCTGTCTTTCTGCTTTCTGATGATTGTATTCATCATCGCTGAGTGGCCTTTTGGAGTAGGTAACCCGTATTTTCGGGCGGGGTTTGAAAACTTTCGCGATCCATTGTCCCGCACGGCTGAAAACAGCACTGAGATCGGTTCCTTTTTTCAGAAACAGGATATATACAAAGCCCCAGAAAGCGCCTCCGAGATGGGCAATATGACCACCCGGATTTGATTTTTCGATGCTGAGAAGATCAACGGCAACAAGGATAATGGCGATGTATTTCAGCCGGACCCTCCCCATGAAAAAGAGGGTCACTGAATAATTGGGCATAAAGGTAGCCACGGCCACCAGCACTGCGAGTACCGAAGCTGATGCCCCCAGGGCCACACTCTGATCTACCACCTGACTGAATACAGGAAAAATATTGAAAGCGGCGATGTAGAAAACGGCTCCGCTGATGCCACCGAGCAGATAGGTCCAGGTCAGCTTCCGGCCGCCGAGAAATTCCATAAAGATCTTTCCGCCGAAATAGAGGACCAGCAGGTTGAAGAACAGGTGCAGGAGTCCTTCGTGGGTAAACATATAGCTGATAACGGTCCACGGTCTGTACAGGAGTTCCTGTAATGAAGCAGGGACGGCCAGCCAGCGTGCAGCCTCTGAAACCGGGCTCTCAGTGACACTTCCCTGAGGATCGGTAAAAAGAAAATCAGAGAGGCGGATCAGATTCAGGATCAGAAACACACCGAGGTTGATGAGGAAAAGCCAGGAGAAGGCGCTGCGTCCCCTGAACAGCTCCCGGAAACCACTTCCGCCTGAGGTGTATGGCTGCTGATAATAGGTTCTGTTCATCGCTTTACGGGTTAAATCGACGGCGTGACCGATAACGCCAATACAGGATCAGTCCGAGTCCGAACAGCATCCCGCCCAGATGCGCGAAATGAGCCACGTTATCGCCCGGAAGATCTGTAACACCAAAGAACAGTTCAATACCTCCGTATATAATCACGAACCATTTGGCTTTGATGGGAATGAAAAAATAGAGATAGATGCGGGTATTCGGAAACATCATTCCAAAAGCAAGCAGAATACCGAACACAGCGCCGGAAGCGCCCACCACCAGAGGTGCATTCAGAAAATCCTCACGGTAGGTATTCATGAAATCCATGGTGGCTACAAGGCTCTGTCGGCTGATGGAGTCGCTCTGATGCTGCATCTGCTGGGCCTGGGAATTCAGCAGATCAATCTGATGGTTCAGACTGTCGGCGGCCTCAGGATATAAAGCGAGTTGGGATTTCAAACCGCCGATACTTTCGAGGTTCATGCGTGCCTGATCTGCCAGGGTATCCGCCTGCATCAGCATGCCGTTATACTTTCCCTGGAAGGATTGGAAATGGTCCTGTATCCCTGATGATACTACCTGAAAGTCGCCAGACTCTATGAAACTTTTGAAAGCCAGGGCCGACGGGGCCTGCTTGTAAGCATCAATGGCTTCCAGTACAGGGGCAGTCTGGAAATAGAAAACAAGCATCTGTATCATCGCGGCTCCCAGTCCGGTCACCAGGAAAAAGATCAGGAAGCGCTTCGATCCCCATACGTTTTCCAGAACGTAGCCGAACATCCAGAAAGCCAGCATATTGAAGAGAATATGAGAAAAGCTTCCGTGCATGAACATATAGGTCACGAGCTGATAGGGACTGAATTCCGAGGCAGCGAAATAATGCATGCCCAGAATCTCCATCAGGTTAATATTAAATGCTTTCCCCAGCCCGAAAGTGGCCAGAAATAAAAGTCCGGAAATGATCAGGATATTTTTCACCACTGGGGGCAGCATCCTGAATCCGGTCGGGCGGTATTGTTCGTATGACATCTTGATTAAACTCCTGTTTTAATGACGCTGTTTTTTTGTTTTTCTTGTGTAAGGGGGCTTAAAATCATGCATTGAATTTTCGCTCCAGTTCATCCGTGGTCATCAGGTAAAAGGTCCTTTTGCCATTGGGTGTATAGTCGGGCGTTTCGCAGGCAAACAGCAGGTCCACCACGGAGCGCATTTCATCCTGCCCGAGGTTCTTTCTCGCTCTGGATGCCATCTGCCGGGCCATGGATGCTGCAATACGGGTGGATTTCTCCACCTGATCGTTCTGGGTGCCGTTCCTGTAGTCTTCCAGAATGGATTCGATGACGGCCTGCACGTTGGAATCTTCCATATCGGCCGGGGTTCCGTTAACAGCAAAACTACCGCCTCCCAGATCCTCGATATCAAAACCTGAACATCGGATCTCTTTCATGATGGACAGCAGGAGGCCCGCATCCTGCGCGGCGAATCTCACCGTGAGCGGGAACATCTGCTGCTGAACGGCAGCACGTCCGTTCTGCAGTGAGCGCATAATCCTCTCATAAAAGATTCTTTCCCTGGCATGGTTCAGATCCACCATCATCAGTCCCGATTTCATCCGGGTAAGCAGGTAACGCCCGTGTATCTGCAGGAATCCCGGATGTGAGGTGTCATCCCCGCTGATGTCCAGGGTGGATTCGATGATCTGCTGACCCTCATCACTTTCTTTCTTCAGGTCAGCGTAAAGCTTCTCCCATTGATCAAGGCCGCTGCGGGCTTTGGTTCCGGAGAAAGATCCCTGGCTCTTTTCAAATGGATTGAAGTCCGGGTTCACTTCTATTTTAGGAATGATGATTTGTTCACCGGATTTGGCTTCCGGAAAATCAAAAACATCTTCCCGGTCAAAATCAAGACTGGGGGTGAGGCTGTATTTCCCGAGCGCCTGTCTTACCGCCGCGCGAAGTATCATATAGAGGCTCTTTTCATCCTCAAACTTCACTTCCGTTTTGGTGGGATGGATATTGATGTCAATGGTTTTGGGGTCCACATCCAGGTAAAGGAAAAATGTGGGGAAGGATTTCTCGGGCAGGAGGTCCTGGTAGGCCTGCTCCACGGCACGATAAAGATATGAATGCCTGATGAAGCGGCCGTTCGCAAAGAAATACTGCTCGCCCCTCTTTTTGCGTGCATGCTCCGGTCTCCCGATGAAGCCCTTGACATTTAAAAGATTCGTTTTGGTCTCCACGTCCAGCAGCCTTTGCGCATAGTTCTGCCCAAAAAGAGCCAGAATACGCTGTTTGGTATTTCCGGGTTTGAGCTGGAAGATGGCTTTCCCGTTGTTAAAAAGCGAGAGGCTGAGTGTGGGATTCACCAATGCCACCCGCTGAAACTCTTCTATGATGTATGAAAGCTCAAGGGCTTCGGCTTTCAGGAAGTTCCGGCGGGCCGGGACATTGAAGAACAGATTGCGGACCATGACAGAGGTCCCTGCCTGACATTGACAGGCTTCCTGACTTTTTATTGCACTGCCTTCAATCTGAATACAATAACCAAGCTCATCCTCAACACGACGGGTTTTAAGCTCTACCTGCGCAATAGCAGCAATGGATGCCAGGGCTTCCCCCCGGAATCCCATAGTACGTATTGCGAAGAGATCATTGGCTTCGCGAATCTTGCTTGTGGCGTGTCTTTCAAAACAAAGTGCCGCATCAGCAGGCGACATTCCGCAACCATTATCGTTGACCTGTATCAGGGTTTTTCCGGCGTCCTTAACGATCAGGGTGATCTCTGTGGATCCGGCATCGACGGCATTTTCGAGCATTTCCTTGACCGCCGAAGCCGGGCGCTGTATCACTTCGCCGGCCGCGATCTGGTTGGCTACAGCCACCGGTAAAAGCCTGATGATGTCCATGATGCTTATGTCCTTCGTTTTCGGGCACAAAGATAAGCATTTCTGCCGGGTCAGCAGGGAAACACAGGAGGCGGGCTTACTTTCTGTCTTCGTAGTCCTTGATAGAGCCGAGGCTGACATCTTCACCAAAAAGAGCATCATCGCTCATCTTGACGAAGTCATCCATCAGGTAAGCCCTGGCACCGAACCCGCAATCGAAAGAGGAATTGGCCTCCGCGAAAACGCTTCGCTCACCGAATTTGAGCGTAATAATACAGGCGCCGTCCTCACTGGTGTAGACCCAGACCGTATCTTTACGGTAAGCAATGCCTTCGGCAGATGCATAATGATAAGTCGGACCGCAGATCACCTCTGTCTGAAAACGCAGTGAATCACCCCCCAGTTCCTCAATGATCATGTATCCCCCGTTGAAACCGATTTCGTAACGCGGCTCGCCATCACTCACCCAATAATCATTAATATAATTCGCCCCGTTGCCGTATGAACCGGTTTTCGCCGTGCTGGTACGAGGCGTATATTCTGAAACCGACTTAACCTCCAGCAGACGGGCATCCCCCTTTGTGATACGGAGTTTTACAGGATGATATTTGCTCTCGTTGACCCAGTGACCGGTCAGACTGTCGCCCCATACATCCACATAAAAATAACCGGTGGGTGTCCCCTTAAAAGATTCCTCCATATAAATACAGTCATCATATTTCTCACCTTTCAGATCAAGGTATGCTTCTTTTCCGGCATAGCGGTAACGGCCGCTGAATTTAAAATCCTTGCCCGTACCGGTCATCAATTCCATCTCGATGGCGTATTTCCCGATATTTCCGGAAAGCGTCAGCTTCCCTCCGTCAGTCTGTGCCGGGGAATTCAGGCTGAAGATCAGACCCAGCAGAAAAAGTGTAATGGTTTTCATCGTTTTGTATAATTGTTAGATATATATTATAGTCTATTATTTTTCCATACCTCCCAGGCCAGTTCAGCCTGGACTTTCAGCATTTCCATCCCGTTCTTCACCCTCGCACCATAAGAGGCCGCTTTCTTCAGAAAGAGCGTTTCACGCGGGTTATACACCAGATCGTAAACAAGGTGTTGAGACGAAAGGGTTTCATAAGGGATGGGAGGAAAAGCGGACACTTCCGGAAACATTCCCAGGGGGGTAGTATTCACAATGAGGGTGTATGCCTTCAAATCCAGCCTTCCGGCTTCATCCCAGCCCAGCATTCCCTCCTGCGGCTGTCTGCTCACGATGGTGAAACTGAAACCCAGCTTCCCGAGTGCTTGTATCACCGCACGACAGGCCCCGCCATTACCCAGGATCAGTGCTTTGCGATTGAAAAAATCCACACCGGAAAGGGACTCTGCAAAGGCCGGAATATCTGTATTAAAACCGCACAACCTGAATTCTTCCCCCTTCCAGCAGACTGTGACCTGGTTCACCGCTCCGGCAGATTGTGCTTCCTCACTGATCTCGTCAAGAAAAGTGATGACCTGTTGCTTGTAAGGTATGGTTACCGAAAAGCCCAGCAAATGCTGATCTCTGACCAGTGCCGGCAACTCAGCGGCGGATTTGAGCGGATAAGTCCTGTAATCGTGATCATCCAGCCCTTCAGATTTGAATAAAGCGCGGAAAAGTTCCGGGCTGAACGAATGTTCCAGAGGGTAACCGATAAGTCCGTATCGCTTCATCATCAATATCCGTTGCAACTTTCCCTGATGATTTGTCCTGCACTGAATTCACCCAGATCCCTCGCTTTTCTGAAATCCTGGCACGCCCGCTCATATTGTCCTATACTGTAGAAGGCCGTCCCCCTCTTTAAATAGAGATATCCGTTGGATGGTTGCTTTTCAATCGCGAAATTAAAATCCTCAATGGCTTCTTCATAATCGTGCTGCACAATAAGCAATTCCCCTCTCCTGGCCCGATACCCGGCATTATCGGGCTCACTGCTGATCAGGTCTTCGATCTCTTCCATCTGTTCACTCATCCTGCTGTAGGAAGACCGCGTCTTTTGCTCCACTTCACCGAATTCATCCAGGCCGGACAGATTTAAACCTATGGCGAAATCCTTCAGAGCTGCGTCCATATCTCCTTTCAGACTACTGATCCGCGCGCGCAGGTAATACAGTTCGGCCTGATCAGGATAATCCGGCATCAGGCTGTCAATCATGGACCGGGCAAGATCTAAATTCTCCGCTTCTGTTTCAATTTCAATCAGCAGCAGAGATCCTTGCAGATAATACATGGAATCAGCGCGTGCACGGGAAGCCATCTTTCTGGCCTTGTCAAAATCGCTCCGGCTCATATAATAATTTCCCACCATAATACACAGTTCGGGATGCAGAGCTTGCATCCGGCCGATCTCTTCCATGAGTCCCTGAACTTCTTCCTCCTGACCCTTGATACCACATAGCAAGGACTTCATCAGCAGGGCGTAGGCGTAAAGGGTGTCCTGCTCCCGGCTCATGCTGATCAGGGTATCGCACTTGCGGATCAGCAGATCTGTATGTGTTTCCACATCAGTGGCGTACCATGATAGCGAGATTTCCATGAACCTGTATGTAACCGTATCCTTCTTTCTGATCAGGCGTGCGACCTCTGTCATACAACTGCTGTCATGGTGCATAAAAGCGTAAAACGTATTCATGATTAAGGTGGTCTCATCATCCGGAAACATCATGCGGGTACTTTTCAGGTCGGCATACAGTCCTGCAGTATCGCCTGAGAACATGCGGATCCACGCACTCAGAGGATAATATTCCGCCGGGCAATCCAGATTTTCGGCAGCTCTGATATCTTTCAGTGCCTGGAAATACTGTTCCGTACTCCAGCAAAGCCTTGCCCTGTTCGTATAAGCATAACAATCCCCCGGGGCATACAGCAGACTTGAATCAAGGTATAAAATAGCCTGCTCAGGGTGACCCATGCTGTCTTCAAGCATGGCCTTCATATAGAATTCATCTGCCAGGTCAGGATTGTCTTCGTGATAGAACGCGTTGACCGTCAGTTTCCGCGGCCTGGAGGATATATCTCCAAGGATGTAACCCAGGAAATCCTGAGCCTGCAGGCTGAAGCTGAAGACGATCATGAAGGTCAGCAGCAGGGTCAGGCCGCCGAAAGGATGTATGTTTTTTTTCATGCCGGTTCTTAACGGGCAGAAATCATTTCTCCCGGTTCTCTGCTTTCCTCTTTTTGTAATCTTTGATCAGCTTCCAGAGGATATATGCAAAGAATAAAACCAGGATGCCCACCACGAAATAGTCGATGGTGTGGCTGTATTTCATGATTTCTGTCCAGTTTTCTTTGAGGTAGTAGCCCGCGATCACCAGAATGGTGTTCCAGCAGGTCGCCCCGATCACCGTGTAAATCAGGAATTTCCAGATATTCATTTTGGCCAGTCCTGCAGGGATGGAAATCAGGTGGCGGACCACTGGAATGAAACGGGCCACCAGTATGGTAATTTCTCCTCTTTTGGTGAAGTACTTCTCTGTACTGTCGAGGTGTGATTTGTCGAGAAGAAAGAACCTGCCCACTTTCAGCACGAGGGGCCGACCGCCCCAGTAACCCAGGTAATAAGATATGAGGGAGCCTAAAATACTTCCTATTGAACTGAAGATAATGACACCTGCCCAGCTGAATTCGCCGTCAACAATAAGAAATCCGGCAAATGGCATCACCGCTTCACTGGGAATCGGGGCAATCATGCTCTCCAGTGCCATCAGGAAAACCAGACCGGCATATCCCGTTGTTTCCAGAATGTGAGTGGCCCAGTTCGTGATCTGCTGGGTCAGACTTCCTGAATGGTCCTGGGTGGCCATGATGGCTGAAGCCGTATCCGCCTGAAGTTGCAACCATAATATCAGCCTTTGAAAAAGTAACATAGAAAGAGGTATTAACTGTTTATACTGATGTTATTGACGGAGATGTTCGGGGAGGAAATCGAAAAAGGTATCCCCTCTCAGGCCGAGACGAAGGGTTTCGGTAGCGATGACCTCACCGGATGCGATATTCCCCAGGTTCACATTGGTGCCGAATTTTTTTATGAACCAGGTTTGCTGGGCTTTCAGCGGGGTTTCCCAGATAATGGATTCAACGGGAACGGCCTGTGCGATCTGGTCGATCAGATCTGTTTCAGCCTTACCACTGTTATTGTATATACCAACATTACCGCTTTCCCTTGCTTCAGCGATCACCTTAAAGGCTCCGGCTTCAAGCTCCGCCTTCATTTGCGCGATCCATACACTGTTGTCGAGATGCACCGCGGCATCTTTTGACCCCACTTCAGAAATGGTGGTGAAGTCCGGAGAAAACAGGCGGATCAGTTTGCATTTCTCTTCATGCGGCAGTGCCATGGATCCGTCGGAGATTTCCACGGTATCCAGTCCGAGCTTATCCACCAGTTTCCTGTATTCATCGGTCATCCCGCGAATCAGGAAGGCCTCGAACAAGGTGCCACCCAGGTATACCCTGATGCCCGCATCACGATAGATCTTTACTTTCTCTTCCAGTCTGTTAGTTATGGCGGAGGTTCCGAAACCCAGCTTAACGAAGTCGACCAGGTGAGCAGCCACATCAGCCATGTTCGCTGCTTCAGCCACACTCAGTCCTTTGTCCATAACCATGGTCAGCCCCGTTTTCCTGGGTTTGCCTGAGCGTTCAGGAAGGAAGGGTAATGTGTAATTCAACATAAAGGGAGCAGATTAGGGGTTTTTGAAGGACTCAACAAGGGATTGAACATCCTGTCTTTCCGTGGCCTCGGGCCAGGTATCGAAGAATTCACTATGTTCACTGAAATTCATGGTCAGGGCCTTTTCAAGGATGATGAGCCCCTCCTTTTCATGTCCCAGCATGAAGGTATAAGCCGCCGCACGATAAACGAGCAGGGCATTCTCACTCTGTACCTCCATTCCGTGGAGGATTTCCTGCAGACCTTCGATAATACCGGTGCCGGCGGCGACCACCTCTGCAAGGTCCAGCCAGATGTCCGTATTACGCGGATCCAGTTCAGCCACTTTGCGGTAGCTGACCTCAGCTTTGTCGAAAAGGTTCAGCTTCACCTGCACATCTCCCAAAAGGTACCAGTATTCAGCGTTTATGGGTTCGGCATCCACTGCTTTCGACATGTAATGGTGCGCCATAGGCCAGTCGCCACTTTCTTCAGCGATGGCACCCAGTCCCATCCAGGCATCGGCATAATAAATATCCAGATCGACTGCTTTGAGATAGTAATCTTTGGCCTCCTCAAAACGCTCCAGCTTTTCATAGCACTCACCGATATAGTAGAGCGTTGTAGGCTCAGGTTCCTCAAAATTTCGCGACTCCTGGTACACCTCAATCGCCTCTTCGTACCTTTTGAGGTTTGCCAGAGCATTGGCTTTGTTGAAATAGGCTGAGGAAAAGTGCTCGTTGATGGCTATCACGTAATCATTGGCTTCAATAGCCTTCTCGTACAGTTCAAGGTTACTGTAGGCGATGCCCAGGTTGAACCAGGCCACGTCGGAGTAAGGATTCAGATCGATATAAGCGAGAAAAAACTTCACCGATTCCTCCGTCCTGTTGATCACCTCGAAGCAATAACCCAGTTCGTAAAGAATTGTGTCATTCTCCGGTTCCAGTTCTATGGCCTTCTTCAGGTAGGCAACAGCTTTGTTGTAATTGCCCATATTTTCATATTCAAAGGCAATGTTAGTGTACAGCTCCGCCGTTTCTTCATAGATATCTTCTATGCTCAGGTATGCATCGATTGCTTTCTGATACTGCTTCATCTGACTGAAGATGCCGGCCCTGATCAGGATGAGGTCAATGTCGCGCCCCATAGGCTTCTCCAATTGATCCAACAGCTGGAGAGCCCGCTCATACTTTTCGCTGCCGGCCAGTAAACGTGCCTTGCGCAGCAGAAATGCGTGGTGATAAGGATGTTGCTCAATGGCATATTGTATGGCCAGGCCCGATTTATTGAGGTCGCTGATATCCAGATAGTAGTCAATGATATCCTCATAATCGCCCACGTCAAAAAAGTGATTCCCGCTCGATTTCAGCATTTCTTCAAAGCGGTGAATCAATTGATTGACCTCAGAATCGTCCTGCCTGTCAAAGTCCTCTTTCATCTTTTTCTGTTCTCCAGGGTGCAAAAGTACGAAATTTCCGTGAATCCGCCCCCTTAAGCTATCGCTGCCTTCCGCCGGAGTGGCTTTCAAAAATCTGAAAATCAGCCAGCAGGGCCATCATTGAAAAGATATCAACAGCGGCCGGCAAAAGTGGCGAATAGTTTATTTTTGACGAAATAAAGGCTTTGCTCATGACACTCATCAAATCTATTTCAGGCATACGTGGCACCATCGGGGGAATGAACGGGGAAGGTCTTGGTCCGCTGGATGTGGTCCGTTTCACCGCCTCTTATCATGAATTTATGTTGAAGAAATCCGGCAAAAAGCAACTGACCATTGTATTGGGACGGGATGCGCGGATTTCGGGGCCTATGATCAACCACCTGGTCACAGGCACCCTGATGGCCATGGGGGCCAGGGTGATTGATTGCGGATTGAGCACTACTCCATCTGTTGAAATGGCAGTGATCCGGCACGGGGCTTCAGGTGGCATCATACTCACCGCCAGTCACAATCCCAGGCAATGGAATGCATTAAAACTACTGAATGAAAAGGGGGAATTTCTCGGCGCCGAAGAGGGGGCTGAAATCCTGAGGATTGCGGAAAGCGGAAACTTTAACCTGTCAGGTGTGGATGAATTGGGCCATTGCACTGAGGATGTTGATTCCATTCATGAACATATCAAAGCCATTCTTCAATTACCGCTTGTTGATCTTGCCGCGATTCAAAAAGCCGGATTTGTGGTTTGTGTTGATGCGGTCAATTCCACCGGTGGCCTGGCGATGCCGGCCCTGCTTGAAGCCCTGGGTGTGAAACGGGTCGAGAAACTGCATTGCGAGCCTGACGGACACTTTGCCCACAACCCTGAACCCTTGCCCGAGAACCTGGAAGAACTGTCGCAACTGGTGGTCAAAAAGAAAGCACACCTGGGTTTTGCAGTGGATCCCGATGTAGACCGATTGGCGATAGTGGATGAAAACGGGGATATGTTCGGCGAGGAGTATACCCTGGTGGCCGTGGCGGACTACGTACTGAAACAAAAAGCGGGAAACACGGTCTCCAATCTGTCTTCAACCTCCGCATTGCGCGACATCACTGTAAAAGCGGGCGGGCAATATTTTCCTTCCGCGGTGGGTGAAGTGAATGTGGTGGCAATGATGAAGGAAAAGAATGCTGTAATTGGCGGTGAAGGTAACGGGGGGGTCATCATTCCTGAGCTTCATTACGGGCGCGATGCCCTGGCAGGTGCGGCCCTGTTTCTCTCCCACCTGGCCCGCACCAAATGTTCCTGCTCCGCGCTTCGCAGCACATATCCGGATTATTATATTTCCAAGAATAAAATTGAAGCCGGACAGGATTGTAATCTTCAGGATATCCTCGATAAGGTCAGTAAGAAATACAGCAAGCAGCCGCGCAATCACACCGACGGATTACGGATTGATTTCGGCAGTGAGTGGGTTCATCTGCGGAAGAGCAACACAGAGCCCATCATCAGGATATATGCGGAAGCAGATTCGATGACAAAGGCAGATCACCTGGCGGAAAAGATCATACAGGACATCAGGGAATTACTCAGGTCACAGTCAGAAGACTGATCAGTTTTCAGCGAACGGTAAACTCTTTGTGATCGAGTTCCCTTTTATCAGAAACATCCTTGTATTCCCCCATGATTCTCAGGATATAATTACCGCTCCTCATATCTCCGTTTGTAGCGATCCTGAACCACCCATCCCTGAATACTGCCGTTCCTGCTGAGTCAGTGAAGCGACCATTGAGGATCATTTGCCGATCGTCCACGCTGAATATTTCGTAAATTAAATGATCGTATGTCACCTGGTAGATTCTTCCTCTGAGGGTATCGCCGGGGCTTACAGCTTCATAGATATCAAAGACCACCGAGTTCTCAGGTGGTGCAGGCTTATAGCAGGTCACCGGGGGAGGCGTGCTGCAGGCTGCC
This sequence comes from uncultured Bacteroidota bacterium, assembly GCA_937934705.1. GTDB lineage: Bacteria > Bacteroidota > Bacteroidia > Bacteroidales > CAIWKO01 > CALGYY01. The sequence continues at coordinate 921 of CALGYY010000031.1, read as the reverse complement.
ATAAACGAAAAGCTCAGCAGAAAGGCCCCGGTTCTCATTTTTAATGCAATGATGCGGCGGCTGTCTGGTCTGAAGATGAGCATCAATCCGGCAAAGAGGAAAGCCAGCCCCAGCGGAATGATGATGAGCGGAAAGATCAAATCTCTTGGTTTCATGCGGTATTATTGTATACTGAACGGAAATTCGTCCAGCAGGTTTTTTCTTGAAATGCTGTTGCCCTCTTCGCCGTAAAACCTGAGTTGATGATATCCTGATGGAAGAGAAGGATCAAGTATGAAATAGAACTGATTCTTCTGTGCGGTCAGGCTATCCTCCTTCGGACTTACCAGCGTGGATTGCAGGACCTGTTTGCCGTCTTTATCTTCGATCACTACAGCATAATAAGGATAGGTAGGTCCGTAAATGTGACCATTCACAGTATCTCCGGCCTTTTTGCTGTTACTCATGTTGAATACGGGGGAGTTATTGGCCGGGGCAACATCATAGCAGGTCGGTTGCGGGGTACCACAGGAGACGAACCATGAAAAGCTCAGCAGGAATGCGCCGGTCCGCAGCTTTGCAGTGAGTAGTTTTTTATTGTTCCTGTCAAAGAAAAGCATCAGACCAATGAGCAGAAAGGCTGCGGCAACAGGCACAACTACCAGGGGGAAGATCAGATCTCTGTTTGTCATAGAAGAAGGATAGATAATATGAATAAAACAGGTCAAAGATAGGTAATTGGGAGAATAACTTCAGTGTGCAAATTGCACCTGATCACCTTGATGTTAAATAATGCGATCAAAGCAACATTCCGAAGCCGTACAATTGATTCAGCAATCTAACGGGGAATTCCATAGTTCAGCGCGATGACACGTGTGTCGTAGTTGCGTGAGAATATGAAACTCGCATCGGTGAAGGTCGGGGGACCACATTTCCCCATAG
>CALGYY010000030.1 GCA_937934705.1 uncultured Bacteroidota bacterium | reverse complement strand
TTATTATGTGACGGCTGCGCATCTTGGCTGTGCAGTGATGAACAACTCAGGTGATCTGGCGTATCGTGAAACCATCAGGGCCTGTGCCGACTGCGCACCGGCCAATGTCAATCTTGGCAACATTACAACTACCGTCTGGGGTGGAAGTATTACCGGAAACTGCCTGGTAGGAGGCAAGTGGTCCGGCTCTTTCATTGGTATGCCCGGAGTGACCTATCATTTCGACTTGTGTCCTGATGCCCCGGGTGCCGGAACGGCAGACTTTGATATCGATATTAAAATTGCTGATGCAAGCTGCAATATCCTCGCAGGTCAGGATGGGAGTTGCCCAGCCGGGCTCTGGAGACCGAACGATTTCACCTGGGTTTGCCCGGCTTCGGGAACATATTATGTGATTCTTGCACCATATAATTCATTTAATACCCATAACTGCTCAGGTACCGCATTGAATACATTCACCATGCAGTACTACCGCGAGCCTCTATCGCTGACCTGCCCTCCGGGAGCTTATCTGGAAGGAGAACCGGATTGTGCCGATGGTTACATTGATAATTATAACGGAGGCTGCAACTCCACACCCAACGTTTTCAATATTCTTCCGACTGCCTGTGAAACAGTGATCTGCGGCAAGTCAGGAGTATATAATTCTCTGGGGAACAGGGATACAGACTGGTATCAGTTTGTTACCACAGATTCAACGGAAATTCATATCGAAGGGATTGCTGAATTTGACCTTCAGCTGGGATTGCTTGACGGTAATTCCGGTTGTCCGGTCGCAGCTTTCATGACAGTTGCTTCAGTCACTGAAGGAGAGCTTGCGATTCTGGATACCGTGGTCGGACCCGGTACATGGTGGATATGGGCAGGCCCCTCAAACTGGAACAACTGGCCCTGCGGCTCTGACTACCAGGTGACGCTCACTACGGTCGTTCATAATCCGACAATGCCGCTTGCACTGGAAAATCCGGTCTGCGGCACATCAACCTTCCTTCAGACCATGGCCGACGAGGACCTTACCTCATATTTCTGGCAAGGTAACGCCTGTGGTACCGATATGGCTTATCCTGCAAGTGCTCAATTCCCGGTGGATTCAACGGGTACTTATTTTGTGAGAGGCTACAGTAATGGATGCTGGTCAGATTGTGAGTCAGTTAGTGTTATCATACGGGGCGGTGATGTTGAAGCCCTGGCCGACGGTTTTGCTGACGGTGATACGATCTGCCCCGGGGATGCGGTGACCTTTGATGTCAATTTCAGCGGATCATTTGATACCGTATATTATCGATGGAGAGAGGGATTAACTGTTGTAAGGGATTGGGACCCCAATCCTGAGTTTGTTAATAACAGCCCTGTATCTGCAACATACACTGTGGATGTTGATGCAGTTTTCAATCCGGGAAAAACCCTTGTATACGGTGCGCAGACTCCGGCAAATGATTATGGTTTGACAGCAATGTTAACTGCCGATGGAAGATGCGGGACAGTTGTATTCGTGGATGCATATACGGTACTGCTGACCTTAGCTGATTTTATGGAGTATTCTACAGTGATCGTATGGTCTGATAATCCGATTGTTGATAATGCTGCAGTGGGGAATGCACTGGCTGATTACGTGGATGCGGGCGGTCATGTGATCGTTTTAGCATTTGGAGGTCTGGCCGGGCTTAACAACTGGGGTGTGACAGGACGTTTCATGACTGATGGATATTGCCCTGCAGTTCAAACTGATGCATATACTACTTCCGGAACTGTTCTTGGCACGGTTAACCTTCCTGGTCACCCTGTAATGGCTGGAGTTACCACAATCAATACGACTTTTTATATAAATCATACCTTGCTTAACAGTGGTGCGGTGAATATTTTTGACTGGGCCAGCGGCAATATCGGTTGCGCTGAGAAAACTTTCGGTGGTGCAGGAAAAACCATGCTGATCAACATGTGGCCTGGTGGATGGGGCGGAGATGCAAACCTCCTGCTGGCCAATGCTGCAGCTCTGTATTATGCTGACGGAGTCCATTCATGTTCATTTACTGACGAGGTCTCTGTGTATGTTGCTGTCCAGCCCGATGCTGCCGGTGCCATTACAGGTGATCTGCTGGTTTGTGAAGGAACCACAGGAGTACCTTATACAATTGCCTCTGTTCCCAACGCCACAGTTTACAATTGGTCCTACACCGGAAGTGGTGCTACCATCAATGGCAGCGGAACCAATATCAATATTGATTTCCCCAACGGTTCCACCAGTGGTAATCTGTCAGTTTACGGCTCCAATGCATGGTGCGATGGCGCTTCTTCAACCATCAGTATTGTGGTGGATCCCTGCACTGGTATGGAGAATGATTACGTAAACGCTTTGAGCATTTTGCCCAACCCCAACACCGGATTGTTCAGTGTTGAGTTCAATGCGGCTGCTGCAGGTGATCATGATTTCATGATCTATGATGTCCTCGGACAAATCATTCTGAACCAGACAATAGCCGTGAATGCCGGCAGTAACAGGGTGGATCTGAATCTCCTGAGCCAGCCTGCAGGTACCTATTATCTGAAAATTATGACGGGAGATCAGGAAACAGTGAAAACCTTCGTTATCAAAAGGTAGTTGCTTCCGTCTCTCTGAATTGCTTAACCCGCCGGCTCTAAAGCCGGCGGGTTTTGTTTTTCCTGCATCCTCACCTATTCGTTCAATAATTGCTTTTTTTCCTGCCCGGTTTACCTTATCTTTACCAACATTATTCACGAACAAAAATATCACTATGGGATTCTTTTCAAACTTAGTAAACAAGATTACCGGCGGAGGTGCCAAGGTGAGCCTGGTGGCTGACAATCCTAAGCTGAATGAAAATTTTAAAGTTGAGATCAAGGCTATTGTTGCTGATTCGGAGCTGAAGATCAACAAGGTTTATCTCTATCTGAAAGCTGTTGAGCGTACCCAGGTACGCAACGTGGATTTCCCTGCCAGCGGTTCCACGGCGGCTCAAAGGAAGGATGTCCACGGCGAAGAGGAAACCTCACGCACCGAATTTGTGGTAGCCAATGCGCAAACCCTCAATGCCAACCAGGAATACACCTGGACCTATGAGGTCAGGCTGCCGGCGGGAGCATTACCCACCTATAACGGGAGGAACGCCTGGCATGAATGGTTCCTTATGGCAGGACTGGATGCAGCGGGTAATGATCCGGATTCCGGATGGATCAAAATCGAGGTTCCCCGCTAGGAATGCCGGCTTCTTTTACCGGAGCAAACGTTCAAGTACCGTTTGAATAAGCTGCTCCATAAAAGGTTTGTAATCTTTACAGAATTTTTTGCTGACACGGTTTGCGATAATCACGCAAACCGTGAGCATTTCATGCCCCATGAGTCTGCCCAGTCCGTAAAGGGCGCTGGTCTCCATCTCGAAATTGCAAATACGGTGCTCACCGAAACGGAAACTTTCCATTTTTTCATTAATATTACTGAAAGATAAGGGTAAGCGCAACTCCCTGCCCTGGGGGCCGAAGAAACCTGGTGCCGTAGCCGTGATGCCATGAATGAAATCCTCTGCAACAAGCTTTAAAAGTTTCTCGGATCCCGGCGCAACATAAGGCCTGGCCAGAGATGCAGGCCAGCGCATATGCCGTGTAAATGCCGAGGCAATATCCTCGCTGAAAACCCCTTCATCCACGCGGTAAAAATTCAGTACACCGTCGATGCCCAATCCATGGGTGGAAGCCACAAAACTGCCCGGATCAATGTCTCCCTGCAGCGCTCCGGATGTTCCCAGCCTGATGATATTCAGTTTGCGGAGATCCTTCCTTACTTTCCTCTCGGTGAGATCAATATTTACTATGGCATCCAGTTCGTTAATCACGATGTCAATGTTGTCAGGACCCATACCGGTCGACATGGCTGTGATCCTCTTCCCGTTCAGCCAGCCCGTATGCGTTACCAGTTCGCGGTTCTCCCGCTCCAGTTCAATGCGGTCGAAAAATTTGGAAACCGCTGCCACACGTTTGGGGTCACCAACAACGATAATATTATCAGCCACATCGTCCGGCTTCAGTTTCAGATGATAAATGCTTCCGTCTTCGTTCAGGATAAGTTCAGATTCTGGAATTTTTTTTTCGGACATGATCGGTAATGTTTAATAATTTGTTAATTTTGCAGCCGATATCTATTTAACAAAAATACAAAATTCTATATGGAAATTTACAAAAACATCCTGGTTCCTTACGATTTCAGGGAAATGTCGGAAATTACCCTTAGCCAGTCGTATAATCTGGCGCGTTTGACAGGACTTGACATCACCCTGCTTCACGTTTATGAAGACTCCAAGGCGATCAACAAGATTTTCGGAGATGAGAAGAAAGAAGAAGAAGTGATCCGTAAGATAGAGGCGGAACTTCAGGAAGTGGCGGAGAAGGCCAAAGCGGAATCGGGCATCTATATCCATATCATGGTAGCCAAAGGTCGCGTCCATTCCAAAATCGTTGAAGTGGCCGATATGATACAGGCAAAATATATTGTGATGAGCCTGAGTTCAACCTACGAATCTGATCCTGATAAAAGAATGGTCGGTGCCAACCTTTCGAGGGTGATCCGCACAGCCAAGTGCCCGGTTCTGACCATTGGAAGCAAAACAAATCATGATGGTTGCCGCAGCATTCTGCTGCCTCTTGACCTGAGTAAGCAGACCCGCCATAAGGTGACCTGGGCCATAGAGGTCGCCAAGCTTTTCAAGGCTAAAATTAAAGTGGTGTCCGCACTCTGGTCAAAGAACAATGAAGACATTGTCACCCAGATCCGTGCACAACTCATCCAGGTGAGAAGGTTCATCGAAGAAAAAGGTATTGAAGTCACAGCAGAGATTATTGAGAGTGAACACGGTTCACGCACACTGATACCTGCAATTCTGGAATATGCAAATAAAGAGGGCGATGTGGATCTCATCATGATCATGACACAGCAGGAAGTGGGCTGGGTGGAATTCTTTGTCGGCTCCCATGCCACAGAAATCATCCGCAGTTCCGATATTCCCGTCATGTCGATCATCCCGAAAGATACGGGTGAGCGTCTGGCAAGATAAAAGTTCAAATTCAGGAGGCTGCAAAACGATGCAGCCTTTTTTTTTCGCCTTTGCTGTCTTTCGCTGCCGGTTTTATACTTTTGCTGCTTCCTTATGAAAATCCATATTCTGAATATCGGCGACGAACTGCTGATCGGGCAGGTGGTCAATACCAATGCCTCGGCTATGGCGGAAATCCTCGGTTTGAACGGATACAGGGTGAACCGTATGATCGTGACCGGCGACCCGGTGGACGAAATTATCCGTGCATTGGAACAGAGCCTCTGTGACGCTGATGTGGTTTTACTGAGCGGGGGATTGGGACCCACCAGTGATGACAGAACCCGCGAAGCCCTGTGCCGTTTTTTTTCCTGCGGAATGCACACAGATGAGAGCGCATTGGCGAACATCAGGAATATATTTGAAAGGCATGCCTACAAGATGTCTCCTGCCAACCTGAAGCAGGCTGAAGTCCCGGATGCCTGTAAAGTTATTCCCAACCCCCTGGGGACTTCACCCGGAATGTGGTTCGATGTCAAAGGAAAAGTTCTTTGCGCTGTGCCGGGTGTTCCCTTTGAAATGGAAAGGATGCTCCGCGAGGAAATTATCCCCCGGCTCAAAGAACAGTTTCCATCATCCCATGTGCTCCACAGAACAGTGCTGACACAAGGGGTGGGAGAATCATTTCTGGCTGAGCGTATTGCCTCATGGGAAGAGGCCCTGCCGCCTTTCATCTCGCTGGCCTACCTGCCACAGCCAGGGATGGTGAGGATACGGCTCACTGCTGAGGGTAACGATTTTCGCTTGCTGAATGATGAAACAGAGAGGCAGATCGGACTGCTGCGCGAAATCATTCCCGGGTATATCTTTGGCTTTGATCAGGATACCCTGGAAAGTGTCAGCGGAAGACTCCTGCAGACCATGGGGAAAACACTGGCTACAGCAGAAAGCTGCACAGGGGGCTATATTGCGCATTTGATCACCACCGTTCCCGGGTCCTCCGCTTATTTTAAAGGAGGCATCGTGGCCTATGATAACCCGGTTAAATCAGGTGTACTAAAGGTCAGCGAGGAAACACTTGCAGTTGATGGTGCGGTAAGTCGCACGGTCGTCTGCGAAATGGCGGAATCTGTCCGCCAACTATTGAAGACAGATTACAGTCTGGCAGTCAGCGGCATTATGGGACCGGAAGGGGGGAGCCCCGAAAAGCCGGTGGGGACCGTCTGGATCGCCGTATCATCCCCCCTGAAAACAGAAGCCAGACTTTTTCGCCTGGGCGATGAGCGGATGCGGAATATCCGCCGCACGGCCCTTTCGGCACTTAACATGTTGAGAACGATTTTAATGGATGAAAAAGGGGACTGAAATATTTTTAGAGATCAGCACTTGTTTATTAAAAAATATTTACGATCTTTGCACTCCGTTTCAAATTTAAACAGAAAAAGATACAGCCATGGCCAGAATGTGTGAAATTACAGGGAAAACGATGATGATAGGACACAATGTGTCCCACTCTAATATCAAAACCAAAAGGCGTTTTAACGTCAATCTTCAGAATAAAAGGTTCTTCATCCCCGGCGAGAACAAATGGATCACACTGAAGGTTTCTACCTCAGGTATGAAGACCATTGATAAAAAGGGCATCGTTGCTGCCATCAAAGAAGCCCGCGAAAAGGGATTCCTGAACCGCTAATCTGCCCTGCAGGAGAAATGCTGTTATCACCCGGGTGATAACAGCATTTTTTTTATCTTTACACGCTGCAAGCCTCGTACAATAATAGAAATGATGCTTCGTTAAGAAGGCATCCACGTAAAGAAAGTTCATGGTCCGACCCCTTCGCCTTATCATTCTGATCCTGCTTTTCACGGCTTCGTTCATGCCTTCCCGTGCACAGGCACCGGATACGGTACTGATCGAGTTCTCAGGAGTGGTGGTAACAGCTGACAGTCTGAGGCCCCTGCCTTTTGTCAGCATTAGCATCGACGGCACTTACAGAGGAACCATGAGCGATCTGGGCGGTTTCTTTTCCCTTGTGGCCCGGAAAGGGGAGACCATCGTTTTTGCCTCTCTGGGCTATAAAACCGTTTTCTATCAGGTACCCGATACACTTAGCAAAGACAGGTATTCGCTGGTTCAGATGATGCGGCCCGATACACTTTACCTGGATGAGACCTTCATTTACCCGTGGCCTACATACGAACAGTTCAAGAATGCGTTTGTTAGAACAGACATCCCTGATGATGATCTTGAGCGGGCGAGAAAAAATATTGAGGAAATTGAAAAGAGGGTCATTACCGAATGGGTGGCCATGGATGGTGCCATGAATTACAGGAATTACGTTGATCAGTACCGTTATAAGCTCTATTACGCGGGGCAGATGCCGCCCAATAACCTGCTGAACCCCATTGCATGGGCACAGTTCATTAAAGCATGGAAAGAAGGAAAGTTTAAAACCAAAAGGAAAATCTGAACGGTTCAGCATGTTGCGTTTACCCATCAGCAAAGAGCTATTGAGAAGAGCTGCAGGATCATCAGCGGCAATATGTGTCCTGCTACTGCTGCTGATGGTGCGTCCTGCCTTTGCACAGGATAAAGCCGTGGTGTTCGGCTCTGTTAAGAATCAAAAAGGTGAACCTCTTGAATCAGTGAATGTTTCCATTCTCGGAAAGCCACTGGGTGTGCTGACCGATAAACTGGGCACTTACTCCCTGCATGTTCCGGCCGGGGAGAAACTCACCCTGATATTCTCTTTCGTAGGGTATAAGCGCATCCCCGTCAATATTGAATTGAAGCCTTATGAAAGAAAGCAGATTGACCAGGTGATGCAGGTGGAAGTTTTCGATATCGATCCAACCTATATTATCGGGGAAAAGGTTGACAGAGGTGCCATTACGCGCATTGAGCCCAAAAACGCTGACATCATACCCAGCCTTTCAGGCGGAGGGATTGAAGAACTCGTCAAGAAAACAAGCCTGGGTGTCTATTCCAATAATGAACTCAGTTCGCAATACTCTGTCAGGGGTGGTAACTATGATGAGAACCTCGTGTACGTTAACGAGGTTGAGATCTACCGCCCCTTTCTGACACGATCAGGACAGCAGGAAGGACTGAGCTTTGTCAATTCCGATCTGGCTGAAAACGTGCTCTTTTCCTCAGGAGGCTTCGATGCCAAATACGGGGATAAAATGTCTTCGGTACTCGATATCACCTACCGCCGCCCGAAAAAATTTGGAGGCGGCCTTGATCTTAGTCTGCTGGGTGTTTCCGGCTATCTTGAAGGCGCTGCCGCAAAAGGACGTTTTACCTATCTGGTAGGTGCCAGGCAGAAATCCAATTCCTACTTTCTTAACCAGCTTGAAACAAAAGGACAGTATAAACCCAGTTTCACCGATGTGCAAACCTGCCTCTCATACGTGATCAGCGAGAAGTGGGAGATCAGTTTCCTGGGGAATTATGCACGCAACAAGTACCTGGTTGTGCCTGAAAGCAGGGAAACTGAATTCGGAACCGTTCAGGAATCCTACCGCCTGAAAATCTATTTTGAAGGACAGGAACTGGACCGAATCAGTACCTTGTTCGGAGCCCTCACCGCCACTTACAGTCCCAACCAGCATACACGCCTGAAGCTGATCACTTCGGCTTTCAATACCAGCGAGCGCGAAGCCTACGATATTAACGGACAATATTGGATCGGTAAACTGGAGACCGATTTCGGAAAGGACGATTTCGGTGAAGTTACGGAAAATCTGGGTGTGGGCACACACTTCAGTCATGCCCGTAATGAACTGGATGCAACAGTCTTCACACTGGAACACAAAGGCAGTCACCAGAAAAAAAAGAACTTCTGGCAGTGGGGAATCAAGTATCAGGGGGAAATGATCTATGACAGGCTCAAGGAATGGCAAATGATCGACTCGTCAGGCTATACCCTGGTGCGGCCACCCGACAGCGTTGGTTATACCAATCCCGGCCTGCAACCGTGGAATCCCCTGGAATTGCAGGAAGTCGTGAGGACCGATATAGACCTTTTCACCCATCGGTTTTCTGCTTTTTTGCAGGATACCTGGACCTGGTATATCGACAGTGCAAGGCTGACCTTTGCAGCAGGTGTCAGGGGAAGCTGGTGGACCTATAACCAACAGTGGGTTATCAGTCCGAGAATCACCGCCACCCTGAAGCCCAACTGGAAACAGGATGTAGTCTTCCGGCTTTCTGCCGGAGTTTACAACCAGCCTCCTTTTTATAAAGAGCTGCGCGGATTCAATGGTGCTCTTAACCCTGAACTCAGGGCACAGCAGTCATATCATTTTGTGTTCGGGACCGACTGGAATTTCATGGCCTGGAACCGGCCTTTTAAATTTATGTCAGAAGTTTATTATAAGTATCTTGATAATATTATTCCGTATGAAATTGACAATGTCCGTATCCGGTATTTCGCAACCAACAATGCACGCGGATATGCAACGGGTATTGATCTCAAGATCCACGGAGAGTTTGTGCGGGATATAGAAAGCTGGCTGGGGCTTTCATTGATGCAGACCCGCGAAGATATTCAGGATGATTATTATTATACTTATTATAATGCAGAAGGAGAGAAGATCATTCCCGGTTACACCGCCGATCAGGTGGTGGCCGACAGCGTGAGAACAGAGCCGGGTTTCGTGCCTCGTCCT
>CALGYY010000029.1 GCA_937934705.1 uncultured Bacteroidota bacterium | reverse complement strand
TTCCTGACTGCATCGTAATTCATCCCGTTCGTCAGGAACTGTTTGGTATTCCAGTAAAGAAAATCGGCCATGGACGGCAGTTTCAGCATCAGCAGAAGGCAAATTCCGATGACTGAGGCGAAGACGATACCGGGAATGTTCTGTCGTTTCATAGCTTCTCAGGACATATGCAGCGGACACAGCCAAAGGTAGAACACTTTTCGGGGGCGGGATCCATCTGCCCGGAAAAAATATTGTATCTTTGCAGTCCTTTACAAATATCAATTATCCAAATGGAAACAATGACCAAACATGCACTGAAGTATAAGGTTGCCGATCTGTCGCTGGCAGATTTCGGGCGCAGGGAAATTGAGATCGCTGAGCAGGAAATGCCCGGTTTGATGTCACTGCGCGAAAAATACGGAAAAGAGAAACCGCTGAAGGGTGTCCGCATCACCGGCAGCCTTCACATGACCATACAAACGGCTGTTCTGATTGAAACACTCACCGCTTTGGGCGCTGATGTGCGCTGGGCCAGCTGCAACATCTTCAGCACACAGGATCATGCTGCTGCAGCCATCGCTGCTTCAGGTGTACCCGTGTTTGCATGGAAGGGTGAAACCCTCGAGGAATACTGGTGGTGTACCCTGCAGGCCCTCACCTTCCCCGGTGGTAAAGGGCCCCAGCTCATCGTTGACGACGGCGGAGATGCTACCCTGCTGATTCACAAAGGTTACCAGGCGGAAAACAATGCTTCATCGCTCGATCACAAACCTTCAAGTCATGAAGAAGCGGTGATCATTGACCTTCTGAAAAAAGTTCTGGCTGAAGAACCAGGAAAGTGGCATGAAATGGTCAAAGAATGGAAAGGGGTATCGGAAGAAACCACCACCGGTGTTCATCGCCTCTACCAGATGCTTGAAAAGGGCGAACTCCTCGTTCCGGCCATCAATGTGAACGACAGCGTCACCAAATCCAAATTCGACAATCTTTATGGCTGCCGGGAATCCCTGGCCGACGGGATCAAGCGCGCTACCGACGTTATGATCGCCGGTAAAGTGGTTGTTGTCCTCGGTTACGGTGACGTGGGTAAGGGCTGCGCCAGATCCATGCGCAGTTACGGCGCCCGGGTCATCGTGACAGAGATTGACCCCATCTGTGCCCTGCAGGCCGCCATGGAAGGCTTTGAAGTCGCCCGCATGGAAGATACCCTCAGCGAAGGAAACATCTATGTGACCACTACCGGCAACAAAGATGTGATCACCGCTGAGCACATTTCGAAAATGAAGGACCAGGCCATTGTTTGCAATATCGGGCACTTTGATAATGAGATCCAGGTCGACCAACTCGAAAAACTGCCGGGAGTGAAAAAAGTAAACATCAAACCCCAGGTCGATAAATACGTATTCCCTGATGGTCACGCCATCTTCCTCCTGGCTGAAGGCCGTCTCGTGAACCTTGGTTGTGCAACGGGTCACCCCTCCTTCGTCATGAGCAACTCCTTCACCAACCAGACGCTTGCACAGATCGATCTCTGGAAAAACCGTGAAACCTATAAAATTGATGTTTACCGCCTGCCCAAGTATCTCGACGAGGAAGTGGCCCGCCTCCACCTGGAGAAAATCGGGGTTAAACTGACTCAGCTGACACAGGAACAGGCCGACTATATCGGCGTCCCGGTCAATGGGCCTTACAAACCTGAGCACTACCGCTACTAGAAAATGCGGATGAATGCCATCAATAAGCGTTTGATTGAATTCCGGAAGAGGCCCCTGCAGGGCCTTTTCTTTTTTACCGGGATCTCTTCGCCGGAAAAATTTCATGCGTTCAGAAAATCAGCAAGTTTTTTAACTGTTATTTAATTCACAAATAAAAAAAATATCCCATCTTTGCACAGAGGAGACAGGACAACATGAATAGATTCTTATTACTGTTTTTCAGATCATTATGGATTATTGCAGTCCTGTTTACCTTGTCCTGTGCCAATATTGTGGCTCCTTCGGGCGGGCCCAGCGACCGGACGGCTCCTTCAGTTTCCCGTTCGAAGCCTGAAAATAAGGCCATTGGTTTTGCTGACGACAAGATCATGATCACCTTCAATGAATTCATCACCCTTGAGGATGCCGCCGGAAAGGCTGTGATTTCGCCTCCGCTTGACAAAGCACCGGAGTACCGTTACAGAGGGAAGAACCTCATTATTGCGCTGGAAGCGCCATTGCGGGAGAATACCACTTACAGCATTGATTTTTCGGATGCCATTCGCGACATCACCGAAGGCAATATCACCAGGGATTTCAGATATGTGTTCTCCACCGCCGGACACATCGATTCACTGAATCTGAAAGGCGCAGTTTACGACGCTTACAGTCTGGAAGGACAGAAAGATATCCAGGTTTTCCTTTATCGCAGTCTGTCGGATTCGGCGTCCTATCTTCAGGTTCCCGATTTCGTGGCGAAGAGCGGGGCTTCAGGTTCATTTGACTTCAGCAACATGCCGGCCGGAAGTTACCGTATTTTTGCTCTGAAGGATCTGAATGCCAACATGCTTTATGACCAACCCGGCGAAAAGATCGCATTTATCGACAGCCTGGTATTGCCGGTATATATCCCCCGGTCCGACAGCGGGAGTAAGCCTGTTATGAAAGATACTTTGAATCAGGACAGCCTGCCTCAATTCACTATTAAGAAATATCCTCTTGCTCTTTTTGAGGAGGTGGACTCATCGCAACGTTTGCTGAAAGTAACGGCAGACCATCCCGGAAGGCTCAGGATGAATTTCAGGTGGCCGGTGAAGGACCTGCAGTTACGCTTCCTGAAACAACCGCTGAATGCAGGCTGGAAGATGGACGAAAGCAACACACGCAAAGACAGTCTGACCCTCTGGCTCTACGACCCCGCTGTTGATTCGCTCTTCCTGGAAATTTCGGATGGCGGAAAAATTATCGACACCGTGGAGGTCGGGATGAAAACCGTGGCCGACAGCGCGCAGAAACCGCGCAACAAAAGCGGGAAAGGGGTTTCAGACAAGGATCAGCCCTTTAAAGCCGTACTGAGCGCCAACGCCTCTGACGCCAAAACCTTCGATTTTCACCGGCTACTGGTGGTTGAGTGCCTGCATCCGGTTCGCCAGCTCGACAGTTCAAAGGTGCTGCTTTCGGAAATCATTGACAGTGCAGGGAAGGTCGTTCCGTTTTCCTTGTTTTTCAGCGACAGCGGCGTAAACCGCAAGCTCTGCTTTCAATACACCTTTAAAGAAAAAACTCGCTATGAATTGCTGATTTTGCCGGGTGCGTTCAGCGACATCTACGGTTTAACCAGCGACAGCCTGCTGATTCGCTTCACCACCACAGAGTCGGAAGACTATGGTCTGCTGAAAATGAACCTTAAATTCAGTGAACCGGAGCCGCCCTACCTCTTCCAGCTGATCGGCGATAACAAGCAGATCCTGCAGGAGCAGCGGATATTGAAATCGGGCAGTTTTTCTTTTTCATTTATGAAACCGGGAAATTATACCGCACGAATTATTGTCGACAGCAACGACAACGGTGCCTGGGACAGCGGCCGTTACCTGAAGAAGAGACAGCCCGAGAAGGTATATAATTATCCCGGTGTGATCAGTATTAAGGCGAACTGGGACACAGAAATTGACTGGGAACTTTAACTAACAAATATTATATCTATGACACCAACACATATTGAACACATCGGAATTGCGGTCAGAAATCTTGAAGAGAGCATCAGCTGGTATGAGCGTGTACTCGGACTGAAATGTTATGCAGTGGAGGAAGTGAAAGATCAGAAAGTGAAGACGGCATTTTTTATGGTCGGACAGACCAAGATTGAGCTTCTTGAGTCTACGGATCCTGAGGGACCCATTGGTAAATTCATAGAGAAAAAAGGGGAAGGTATTCATCATATTGCTTTTGCCGTTAAGGGGCTTGAAGATGCCCTGAAACAGGCGGAAGACGCCGGGGTTCAGCTCATCGATAAGGCGCCCCGCCAGGGTGCGGAGGGTCTTCACATTGCTTTTCTTCACCCTAAATCGACCTTTGGGGTACTCACTGAGTTTTGTGAAGACAAGAGCAAATAAGACTACTCCTTAATTCAAACAGAAGTAAAATTATTTTCTGAATTCATATCAATCAACATATTACAATCATTATAAACACACAACCATGGCTATTGAGGACAAGATCAAGGAATTACTTGACAAAAGGGAAAAAGCCAAGCTGGGAGGCGGTCAGAAGAGGATTGACTCCCAACACAAAAAAGGCAAGCTGACTGCACGCGAGCGTATTGAACTGCTGCTGGATGAAGGAAGCTTTGAAGAATTCGACATGTTTGTATCCCATCGTTGCTACAATTTCGGGGTGGATCAGGAGCAGATCCTTTCGGATGGTGTGGTCACCGGTTTCGGCACCATCGACGGGCGACTGGTATACGTTTTTTCGCAGGACTTCACGGTCTTCGGCGGTTCGCTGTCGGAGATGTATGCCCAGAAGATCTGCAAGGTGATGGATAAGGCGATGAAGGTCGGGGCTCCCGTGATCGGGATCAACGACAGCGGGGGTGCGCGCATTCAGGAAGGGGTGAATTCCCTGGCCGGTTATGCGGAGATTTTCCAGCGCAACATCATGGCTTCCGGCCTCATTCCGCAGATCTCGGCGATATTCGGTCCGTGTGCGGGCGGTGCAGTTTACAGTCCGGCCCTGACTGATTTCATTGTCATGAGCAAGACCAATTCCTATATGTTTGTCACCGGTCCCAAAGTGGTGAAAACGGTCACCGGCGAGGTGGTGAGTGAGGATGACCTCGGGGGTGCCATGGTACACGCCAGTAAGTCGGGCGTGAATCACTTCGTGGCTGAGGACGAACAGGAAGGCATCATGCTGATCCGCAAGATCCTGAGTTACCTGCCGCAGAATAACCTTGAAGATCCTCCCCTTTACCCTTGCACTGATCCCATTGACCGTTTGGAAGACTTCCTCAACGAGATCATTCCTGAGAATCCGAACAAGCCTTATGATGTAAAAGACATCATTCACGGCGTGGTGGATTATGCGGAATTCCTGGAGATCCAGCGGCATTATGCTCCCAACATCGTGATTGGTTTCGCCAAATTCAACGGCATGCCGGTGGGTATTGTGGCCAACCAGCCGAATTACCTGGCCGGGGTGCTCGACATCAATGCTTCGCGGAAGGCAGCACGTTTCGTACGTTTCTGCGATGCCTTCAACATTCCCCTGGTCACCATGGTGGATGTTCCGGGCTTCCTTCCGGGTACCGCACAGGAATATGGCGGGATCATTCTCCATGGCGCCAAACTGCTTTATGCCTACGGTGAGGCAACCGTTCCCAAGGTTACCATCACACTGCGGAAATCATACGGTGGTGCGCACGATGTGATGAGCTCCAAACAGCTCAGGGGTGACCTGAATTACGCCTGGCCATCGGCGGAGATCGCCGTAATGGGTCCAAAAGGTGCCATTGAGATCATCTATCAGAAAGAGCTCAAGGAAATGACCGACGAGCAGCAAAAGATGGAATTCATCGTGAAGAAGGAGGAAGAATACAAGGAAAAATTCGCGAATCCATACAATGCCGCCCGTTACGGATACATCGATGATGTGATTGAGCCCCGAAATACGCGATTCCGTATTATTCGTGCGCTGCAGTCGCTGGCCACCAAAAAGGATCTCAATCCGCCGAAAAAACACTCCAATATTCCACTTTAAAGATGAAGGATATGATGAAGAGATTGATCAGTGGGATCATTCCGGCATTGCTCCTGACGTTCAGTTTCGCGGCTTCCGCGCAGAAACAGGACAGTGCGCAGATAAAACTGCTCAGCGATATTGTGGCTAAGATCAACGAGCTTGACGTAATCACCTCGGCCGACAATGAGCTGGTGAGCCAGAAAATGATCTACAACCCGCAGAACGGGTTTACCTACATACTCAATGAAGGTTTTGCATCGGTCGACCTGCTGGATCCCGGAAGGGCAGACAGTTCAGGCGGGCCTTTGCGAATCGACATGAGCGTATACGGAGGCAAGCCTTACGCCATGGCTTACGGATCAGGCGTATTGGGCGTGCTGCTTGATGCGGACAAAGCCGTTGACAAACTCGTTTGTCTGGGCGCTGACGGCAAGTACCTCCGCACTTTCGAGCTGGATTCAGCCCTGCAGGGAATTTATTACAATGCCTACCGGGAACAGTTTCTGGCTTACAGCTTCGGACGCACCGGTTACGATATTTTCACCATACACATCAGGGGCGGGGCTTCTTACCTGGCCTCGGCAAAGGTGGAGCATATAAGCTTTCGTATTGATGATTACCAGGAAACGGCGGCGGAAAAAATGGCGAAGGCTGATCCATACGGATTAGAGATGATGATGGTTGCCATGACCGTTGTCTTTTCAGCCCTGATTCTTCTTTATTTAACCTTTAAGTACATTGCGAAACTTTACACCATGGACCTCCGCAAGCGGTTCCTGAAAAAGAAAAAAGGAGAGATGAAATCGGAGGAATTACCGGGCATCCACGATACCACCGGAGAATTGGGTGCGGCCATCGGCCTCGCTTTGTACTATTACAAGAATGAACTCCACGACCATGAGAATACCGTGCTGACCATTATCAAGGCAGCGAAAGTTTATTCTCCATGGAGCAGTAAGATTTACAGCATCAGAAAACCATTAAAATAAGCATCAATGAAAAAATATAAATTCACCATACATGGTAACCAGTACCAGGTTGAGATCAAAAATATCGAAGACAACATTGCCACAGTTGAAGTGAACGGACAGGTGTATGAGGTTGAGGTGGATAAGAGCCTGGAGCCGGTGAAAACCCCGAAACTTGTGCGCCCGCAGGTGGTTCCCTCAACGGATTCCACACCGGTCACGGCAAAGACCAGCAGTCCGGATGCTCCAAAAGGTACCGGCAGCATCAAGGCTCCCCTGCCCGGAGTGATCCTGAACATTCATGTGCGCGTGGGTGATACTGTGAAGATCGGCCAGAAGGTAATAACGCTGGAAGCCATGAAGATGGAAAACAACATCGAGGCTGACAAGGAAGGACGTGTGGCAGAGATCCGCTACCAGAAGGGTGACTCCGTGATGGAAGGGGATGTACTGATCACAATAGGATAATTCGGAATGCCAGAAACAAAAGGAAATCAGACAGATTATGGAAAACACAGGAAATGTTCTGCAACTGGTGGGTGACAACCTGAGCCAGTTTTTTCAATATACCGCCTTCGCCAATTTCACTATCGGTCACCTGATCATGATCGCGGTGGGACTGATCTTCATCGCGCTGGCCATCATCAAGGAATATGAGCCCCTGCTGCTCATCCCTATTGGTTTCGGGATACTGATTGGCAATATCCCTTTTTATCCCGGACTGAAAATCGGTATTTATGAAGCCGGAAGCGTGATGAATTATCTGTATTTCGGGGTGATCCAGGGGGTTTATCCGCCCCTGATCTTCCTGGGCATCGGGGCCATGACAGATTTCTCTGCTTTGATCTCCAACCCCAAGCTGATCCTGATCGGAGCGGCTGCCCAGTTGGGGATTTTCGGAGCATATATCTTTGCACTGGCGCTTGGTTTTACTGCTTCGGAGGCCGGTGCTATTGGTATTATCGGGGGTGCTGATGGTCCTACGGCTATCTTTCTTTCGAGCAAGCTCGCACCCGAACTCATGGGCGCCATCGCGATTTCTGCCTACTCATACATGGCATTAGTACCGGTGATTCAGCCGCCCATTATGCGATTGCTCACCAATAAAAGAGAACGCCTCATCAGGATGAAGCCCCCTCGGGTGGTATCCTCTACGGAAAAAATCCTCTTCCCCATTATCGGACTGCTGCTGACCTGTTTCATCGTCCCCTCGGCCCTTCCGCTGCTGGGAATGCTTTTCTTCGGGAACCTGCTGAAAGAAAGCGGGGTCACCAAACGATTGGCCGATACAGCCAAAGGCCCACTGATTGACACGGTCACCATACTGATAGGATTAACCGTGGGCGCCTCTACCCAGGCCACCACCTTCCTGACCACCAAATCCATCGGGATCTTTGCCCTTGGAGCAGCATCGTTCATTGTGGCTACCACAGGCGGTGTGCTCTTTGTCAAGTTTCTGAACCTCTTTTTGAAAAAAGAGAACAAGATCAATCCGCTTATCGGGAATTCCGGAGTATCCGCCGTTCCTGACAGCGCCAGGGTTTCACAGGTTGTGGGTCTGGAATACGACAAAACCAACCACCTGCTCATGCATGCCATGGGTCCCAATGTGGCCGGTGTGATCGGAAGTGCAGTTGCTGCAGGGGTACTGCTCAGCTTCCTGTATTAGGATTACAAAATGACACGAAGCTCCGGGGATCAGAGTTTTTCCCGGAGCTTTTTTCCTTCCTCTTCAAAACCCGGTTTGTTTAACAGGGCAAACATATTTTTCTTGTAAGCTTCCACGCCGGGCTGGTCGAATGGATTTACCCCCAGCATATAAGCACTTATTCCGCAGGCAAATTCGAAGAAATAGAGGAGCTGTCCAAGATTCCATTCATCCAGAGCGGGAACAGAAATCCGGATCACAGGCACACCGCCATCCCGATGAGCCAGAAAGGTCCCCTGCTCCGCCATCCTGTTCACTTCAGCGAAAGGCTTCCCCGCCAGAAAATTCAAGCCGTCCGCATCCTCCGGATCTTCCGGAACCCTGAGTCCGCGGCCCGGACCATTGATGCTGATGACCGTCTCAAACAAACAGCGCTCTCCATCCTGCAGGTATTGTCCCATCGAATGCAAGTCTGTCGTGAAGCTCACCCCTGCAGGAAAAATCCCTTTCCCGTCCTTGCCCTCGCTCTCACCGTACAATTGTTTCCACCATTCGCTCAGGTAATACAAGCGCGGATCATAATTCACCATCACTTCATTCACCAATCCTGCCTGATAGCACGCATGACGCGCGGCTGCATAAACGATTGCAGGATTGGATGTATCCTTACAGGCCATGAGGTGATTTTTCATTCGTGCTGCCCCTTTCAGGAGCGTTCCGATATCGAAACCGGCCACAGCGATGGGCAACAGGCCCACGGGACTCAACACACTAAAGCGACCGCCCACATCATCAGGAACGATGAAACTGCTGTATTTTTCCTGGTCTGCCAGCTTTTTCAATGCCCCCTTTGAACGGTCGGTGATGGCCACAATGCGGTCACGTGCTGCCGGCTTTCCGTATTTTTTTTCCAGGTGAGCCTTCAGCAAACGGAAGGCCACTGCGGGTTCCGTTGTGGTGCCGGACTTGGAGATTACGATCACGGAATACTCTTTCTGGTCGAGGAGTTCCAGCAGGTCTGACAGATAATCGCCGCTGAGGTGATGCCCCGCGTAGACAATCTCCGGAAATGGTCTGTCCTCAATCATGGAAGAAAAGCTGTGCTTCAGCGCTTCAATTACAGCCCGTGCCCCCAGGTAGGATCCGCCAATACCCACCACAACACAGACCTCCGAAAGAGAAGCCAGTCGCACAGCGGTTTGCTGCATCACATTCAGGAGTTCACTTTGAGTCGTATCCGGCAGATCCAACCACCCCAGAAACTCAGAGCCTTTGCCCTTCCTGTCAGTAAGCATGGACATGGCATCGAGAGCCCCGGGCTTGATCGTTTCAACGGCCGCAATCCCGGGACCGGGTTCCAGTCCCCTGAGATCAATCGAGAGATCCATATTTTGAAAGTTTTAATTCGCTGAAGAAACAAATATAATAAAAGCCCGCCGGGGATCATGAAGTGCAGTTAGAGAAAATTTCTTAACTTTGATGTGGATGAAAAAAAAACCGGCGGCCTGAGACCGCCGGTTCGCACCAGAAATTAATAACCAAAATTTAAAATCTTGTAATTTTTATATCAAAAGAAAATTACAACCAAATTTCATGGTGTAAAGATACAACAGATAAAAGGCTGAGCTTGTTAAGAATAGTTAAGAAGTGTTAATAAATGTTAATCCCTCTATGGGTGCGGGATCCCGGTCTACCTTTGCAATGTGAAGAAGCGGAACTTTGTCATGGTGGTTTTCCTGATGGCGCTTGTGGTAAGCGGTTTCATTACCCTGCAGGCCTATTGGATCAGGAATGCCATTTCGCTGAAAGAGGCGAACTTTGACCGTGGTGTCAATACGGCGGTCAACAATGTGATCTACCGTCTGGAAAAGATGGAGGTGGCCAACCGCATCCGCCAGAAAATGTATCACAACAAACAGGGGACAAAACTCTTCAACCTGATCGACTCCATCAACCGGGTGTTCAACAGGGAGATTGACATGAAGGAGCACGACACTTCCCAGACCACCCAGAAGATTTTCAACATCACCAGCGAAAAGATCAACGTGGTCGTTCTGCAGGAACATACGGGGGAGATCATCAAACGCTATGATACCAGTGTTGTTTCCATATCCCGGAAAGGTGAACCGGAGGGGCACTGGCAGATCTTCTCAGAGAGTCCGGGATTCAATTTCACGCCCGACAGTAATTCAGTCAACAAGATCCACTCTCTGGAAAGCACGATTGACCGTTACCTTGATAAAACCAACCTGGTGAATGATGTGTTTGAAGATATGTTCAACCTCAAGCACTATGATGCCATGGAAAACCGTCTTAACTTTCTTCTGCTCGATTCGCTCATCGGCATCGAGCTCAGGGAAAACGGTATCCACACTGCTTACGAATTCGGGGTTTACAGTCCCATGCGCAACGTGATGGTCAGCGAAAAAACCGGGCAGTACCACAAAGAACTGCTTGAGCAGGGCTACGCCTTCAATCTGTTTCCCCGCGATCTCTTTATGACTCCCGAATATCTCATGGTATTCTTTCCCAACCGGGAGCAGTACCTCATGTCTCAAATGGTCTGGATACTGGCGATCTCGGGGCTGTTACTGCTGGTGATGGGCGGAATATTCTACTACACCCTGAATACGATTATCCGCCAGAAGCGCTTGTCGGAGATGAAGAATGACTTCATCAACAACATGACCCACGAGTTCAAAACCCCGGTGTCCACCATTTCCCTGGCTTGTGAGGCGCTCAGCGACAAAGAAATTGAATCATCTGAATGCATAAGGAATAATTACATTAACGTTATCAACCAGGAAAACCGCAGGTTAGGGAGCATGGCCGAAAAGATCCTGCAGACGGCGATCCTTGACAAAGGTCAATTACGCCTGCATTATGAACTGGTAGACGTTCACAAGGTGCTGAAGGAGGTGATCAAGATCATGAAGATACAGGTCCACGCGAAGAGTGGCGAGATCTTCATGGAGTTTGAGGCACGCGATAATTATGTCCGCGCCGACCGCACCCACATCACTAATGTGTTCACCAATGTGATCGACAATGCCAACAAGTATTGTCCGAAAGAGCCGGTGATCCGTGTGAGCACGAAAGATACGGGGAAAGGGATACTGGTGAGCATCGAAGACAACGGCATCGGGATTTCCAAGGCCAATCAGAAAAAGGTTTTTGAGAAGCTTTACCGGGTCCATACCGGGAACATCCACAATGTCAAAGGATTCGGACTGGGATTACATTATGTAAAAACCATAGTGGAAGAGCACGGCGGACATGTAAGCCTTGAAAGTGAGCTGAAGAAAGGAACAACCATCAGGATATTTTTACCCTTCGACAATAAAAAAGACTGAATATGCCAAAGAAAAACATCAGGATCCTGCTTGCAGAGGACGACAGCAACCTGGGAGACATTCTCAGGACCTATCTCGAGGCCAAGGGTTATCCCACCGTGCTTTGTGTTAACGGAGAGGAAGCCTGGGAGATGTTCCGCAAAGAGAGTTTCAGTTTCCTGATCCTTGATGTGATGATGCCTGTAAAAGACGGCTTCACCCTCGCACGCGAGATCCGCAAGGTGGATAAGCAAATTCCTATTTTGTTCCTTACGGCCAAATCCATGCAGGAAGATATGCTGAAAGGTTTCCAGGTAGGAGCCGATGACTACATCACCAAGCCCTTCAGTATGGAAGTCCTGCTCATGCGCATGAATGCTATTCTGAGGCGTACAAGTTCAGGGGAAAAGAGTGGTCAGAAGAGCGGGGCTTACCGTATCGGGCAATTCATATTTGACCACCAGCGACAGGTGCTGACGTACAACGACAACGAGCAAAAGTTGACGGCCAAAGAGGCCGACCTGTTGAACCTGCTATGCGAACATGCCAATGACGTGCTGGACCGCAGCGTAGCGCTGAAGGAGATCTGGCGCGACGACAGTTACTTCAATGCCCGTAGTATGGATGTGTATATCACCAAGCTCCGGAAGTTTTTAAAAGACGACCCCGAGGTAGAACTGCTGAACGTGCATGGTATTGGCTTTAAGCTGATCTGTAAGCTGGAATACCTCTGAGATCAGGACTTTCCCCACTCGAAATTGCTCCGGGCGATACCGCCCAGTTCCAGAACTTTTCCGGTAACGGTTCGAATGAGGCTGTCCATATCTGCCGGAAGTGAATAAAATGAAGGTGAGGCCGGGCAGATCACAGCCCCTGCCAGAGTGAGTGTTTTCATGTTGCGGATATGGATCAGGTTCAGAGGCATTTCTCGCGTTACCAGGATGAGCTTCCGTCTCTCTTTCAGCATCACATCCGCTGCCCGGCTGATAAGGTCGCCGGCTGCTCCATGCGCGATACGCCCCATCATACCCATGCTGCATGGGATAATGATCATGGTAGTATAGCCTGCCGAACCCGAGGCCGGTGGCGCGAAAAGATCGTCGTTCTGATATCTCCTGAAATAGTCCGGAACCGCAGGGGAGCCGCCCAGTTCATATCGCCATACCTTTTCTGCACTTGAAGTGAAGATCACTGCACATTCCTCAAACTGATGCCTGTAAGCGCCAAGCTCCTCCATCAACACACGTGCGTAAACTGATCCGCTGGCCCCGGAGACCGCGATAATCAGCTTCTGTCTTTCCCGTAATTCCATCAGTATTCAAGCATAAAAATGAGTGACAGGACAGAATTGTACTGGCCTCTGTTCAGCCGGTAAACCGCGCCACTGGCATGTTTCCTCACAGGCAACACCGATTGTGAATAGCGGATATCTACCTTGAAATGCTCAATGATCTTTATTGTTAATCCTCCTGTCACGCTCAGCTCAAAGCGGTTGAAAGGGGGGCGTTCATCTGTAAACGTTCCGTAAGCATCCCTTTCGATTCCCTCGTTTTTCAACAGAAAGCCGGCTGCCGGTCCTGCATTAAGTGCGAATCTTTTCGAAAAACGCCATTGATAAAATAATGGCATTTCAATATATTGCAGATTGACATGATAGATCAGTCCTGAAAATTTCGAAACCGCACGGCTGCCTTTCTGGATAAATGAGAGCTCGAGCTGCAGGAGGGATTTGGGGCTGAGATGAACATTCACAAAAGCGCCGGCATAGATGCCAGCCTTTTTAAAGCCCGATAACTGGTCGCCGCTCAACTGGCTGGTAGCGATCCCCCCATAAGCCCCGCCGTGGAAAAGTGCCGTTTCCTGGGCCTGTAACAGGCCGCCGAAGATCAGGAAAAGCAGTATACATGAAATCTTCTTCATCATTCATTCTTTCCTCAAAGATACAAAAAAAGCCCCTGACGGGGCCCGGCTCTATTCGGCGCAGTATTTCAATACAGCATCCTCCCCTCCTTCCATTCCCAGTTCCTTCGCCTTTTTCGCATCCTGACAGGCGCCTGCTGCATCGCCAAAAACATCACGCACATAAGCCCGCTCACTATAATACGAAGGATCATCAGGAGCCAGTTCTATACTCTTCGCCATGTCGGCGAGAATTTTTGCTTTGTCCTCCTCCGTAAAATTCCCTTCTTTCGACATATATAACGTCAGCGCCCGGTAATACCAGAGCTCAGGATCCTTCAGGTCCAGTTCCAGGGCCTTACAGGCATAAGTATAAGCAAGGGTGTACTGGTTGAGGCGATAGGCAGTGATCAGTACATTCCGCGCATAAAGCAATTCTTTGGGAGCCGTCTCCGAGGCCTTGCGGAAAAAATACAGGGCCGAGTCACGGTTCTGCTTGAAATCATAGATCATCCCCATCATGTTCAGGGATTTGTGATGATCCGGATTGACCGCCAGGGCCTGACGGTAAAATACCATAGCCTGTTCTACATCATCGTTGACCACATCCTGGCCCTTCTGATAAGCGGCTTCATCGGCGCTGACAGCAACCTTCCACACAAATTTCACTTCCTTACCGATCTCAAAATGGTTTTTCTTCACCCCATTTTCCGTGACCACACTAAGCTCCTTCAGCAGGGTAAATGTTACAATATCGCCACTCACCGCTGTTACCTTCATCTGCCCGATTGACATCCATCCGCTCATCTTACCCCCGAACATCTCGGTTTCAAAATACTTCGACAATTCACCTTCAGTACCCGTTTTTGGCATATCCTCTCCCGAAGATTTCTGGATTTTTACCGTTGTCCCGGACTTGTAGGTGATCTTTCCTTCGATCTTGTATTCGAGGGTATCCGCATAGGGTTCAGCGAAAATGAACAGGGGCATGAGCAAAGCCAGCATCCCCGTGAGAAAGGATTTTTTCATAGAGATAATTTTTGCAAATTTAGCAATTTGCCGGGCAAGAAGTAAACTAAGCACAGCCTATTGGTGGTGCAGTTTAAAAATACTGGTCTGCACGGGATCCGTCAGCTCCAAGGTGTAAAGCCCTGCAGGCAGGTCTGGTAGTTGAAGACGATAAGATCCATTGCTCACATCTCCCGACTGTATCATCCCATCGGCCAGTAAGCGGCCAGTGACATCACGCAGTATCCAGGTATACCCTTCTGCCGGCTGCTCCCCGAAGCTGATCATCATATAATCGCCGAAGGGATTGGGCCAGACGGAAGGTTCGCTCTGAAGTCCCTGCTGACCGCATAACACCGAGACAGGACCATACATTACAGATGCCCCATCAAGATCAAACTGACGGAGTCTGTAGTACAGTTCATCGTTTTCACTTCCGGCATCAAAAAAGGTATACAAACGGTTTTGCACACTGTTGCCCGCAGCCTGCTGATTTCCGGCCCATAACCAGTCAACTCCGTTGTTGCTCTTTTCGATCACAAAGTGTGATGAGTTCTGCTCACTGCCTGTGACCCAGGTCAGGAGTCTTCCCCCTGTGCGGCATTCGGCTTCAAAGCTCAGCATCTCTACAGGCAGCGGCACATCGTTCCTGGCAATCGCATGATCAGAGAAACCTGCGATATTGGTTCGTACCGCTGTGATCGGATTGGTTCCTGTCCCGATCTGCGTGGCATTGTCGTGATTTCCGAAACATTTCCAGGTGTCAATGGCATCATTTCGTTTCACACAGGTGTGCTGATCCGCTGCAGTTCCCCCATTGGTGTGCCCCCTTGAAGTCAGGGTGATGTCGTAATCACCCGAGGTCCCGCCAATATTGGGATAAATAGTCCAGAATCCATAATCCAGCAATGTGGTTACCGGCGACCCGTTCAGGGTCAGACCCGGTTCAATTGTGCCGAAAACTCCTGAAAAAGGTGTGAAGAAAGTGTTGATATGTGTCAGACCAGCAGCCGCATTCATCCTGATCTTTGCAATTTCATACCAGGATGATGTCCCCACCGGCAGATCATATTCAATTCCAGTCAGCACCTTGCGCCTCAGGTTACCGTTGATGTAGCGTGTGTCGGCGTGACCGTTGACAGAAGTCGCCTGATCATTCTCGACATACACCCAGTTGGTCCCCGTATTGATCCTTCCCGAGGTAAAAATCAGCTCCTGATCCACCTGCGCGTTGTGACTCACCAGGGTGACTCCGGCAGGATTGCTTATAATCAGCCTGTAGAAAGGACTGTTGTTGGTGCGTATGTTGGAGTTAGCCGTCCCTGTGAAGAAAACCGAATCGCTGTTGTGCAGGAAGGTTCCGCCGTTATTCATCCAATGCCCCTTCACTTTTATGGTCTTGGCACTACCTGCACTCAAGCCACCGGAAGTAATGGTAAGATTGTTATCGGTTCCGATATCATTCATAAGAACCGTGGAAGAAGCTGTCTTCTTCACTTCCAGGTTACCAAAGATCACAGGTAAGCCGGTTGACATACCTATACCTGTGATTTCGAATCCGTCAACCGCCCATCCTGTGCCCGTCTGCGAATAAGAATCGCTGCCAAAGGTCAGCCTGAACCTGAAGGTTGAAGTGTTATATCCGGCGGGAATGCTAACAATGACATGGGTCCATGTGGTGCGGTCGAATGACCATCCGCTCTGCCCGCCCAAGGGATTGCTATAGGTATTGTTGATGATCCCGTCGTAAAGAATATTCAGTTCTGCATTGGTGATGGCCGTCCAGCTTGAACCATTGTTGTTTGAGATTTGCATATTCCCGCCATCCCAGAAAGAAGTACTGCCTTCGGTGTTCATCCACATCCTGAAACCTAGCTCAATGGTTCCGGTAAGAGAACTCAGGTCAATGGCGGGGGAGGTCAGGCTGTAAGTGGTGCTGTTGGCATAGGTGGATGTTCCGTTGGTGATAAAGCAACTGCCGCCCGTGTTGTAGTCGTCAGAAGGACCGTCGGGACTGTGTGCGGGATCAGGATCCACTACCTGCCATCCGGAATTGGTCCATCCGGTCAGAGAATTACAGTTGTCGGACCAAATGGATATATTCCCTATCCTCTGGATCCGGCTGATCAGGTTGCCGTCGCAGATCACCAGGCCATTCCCGTGCTGGAAAGTGCAGTTATTGGTCAGAGCGAAATTGCGTTTTACCTCAAGTGTCCCAAGGGAGGTCATTTTCAGCGCACAGTCATTGTCGACATAGATCCCGGGAATATCAAAAATGGCTGAATACGCTGGGTTCCCGACCCAAAGGGTATCGTTGTTATCCACCCAGTTGAAATTATTGCTGACGATCACTTCTGCCACATTAGCTGCAGGATCCGCCACACTGAGGGTTTGAATGCTGTTCTTGGTCAGGTTGTAAAAAGTGGTGGACATGCTGCCTTTGATATATTGCGGACCTGTGCCGCCCTCAACTTTAACCTCACCCTGACGCGGTACAAAAGCCGAAGCTGAAGAGGTATTGGTCCAGTTTCCGCGCAGTTGTATGCTGTTGTTCTCCGCGCTTACATCCAGTATTCCGCTGAGCAGGTTGATATTATTTGCCGATATAGGGACCTGCAGTTCCACGATTTTTCCGGCGTTCTTATTTACGGTGAAGTGATTAAAGACTTCCACCTCTTTCTCAGGATCAAAAATGTTGTGCGATCCGCTCACAAAGCCGACATACTCACGACCGGCTACACCCCCATACTGACTCAGTCCTTCCCAGTGGAAATACCAGCGGTTGTACCAGGGAGAGTATGCTACATTGGCACAATCGCCGAGGTCAGAAAACGACATCAGCGTGGTTTCGGTAAGGGTCGACATATTGATGCGCATCAGGTCACCCGTGATCTCGTTGCGGTAAATCACAAAATAATCCGTCCCGTCAAACTCTGAGATTCCCGAAAAAGCCCAGCTATCGCTCTGTACAACGTCGGGTGTGATATTCTTATGACCAAAATCATATAATATCCCCGTTGGCAGGTCAATGACATACATATTCTCAAGGGGACTGTCGCGGTCTGCAAAAATGCCCAGAAAGCCATAACCCGAAAACAGGCCCGTTCTCCAGATGGTGCTGAAGGTCTGACCCCCTTTACAAATGAAAGATGTCAGGGCCCCCGCTGTATTGGTCAGCCGGATGCAGGACCCGGGAACCGTATCCAGGGTCAAAGGATCCAGTTCGATGATGGCATCACAGGTGAAGGTGTATTCCGGGTACTGGTCATCCACGAGGGGCCACACGGGGACGGTTGAGGTGGGGGCATGATAGAGGCTGTATATCTTTCCGCTGAGCAGATCAACAAACATCCCGTCGCGTCGATGGGCGAGATTGACAGGATTGGCTCCGCTCAGGTTGATATCCATCCGAACTGTCCGCTGATCGCCCGTCACATACACATAATCCCGGTTAACAATGATCAATCCGCGGTCGTCACCACTGAAAATATTACTGCCGTCACTCTCATGCTCCTGTATGGTTGCTGTTGGGCCGGTATTACTGCTTACTACGAAAGCCGGATGATCATAACCTCCCACCGTGGCATCATTCACTCCGGTAAAGGTCACTGTTCCGGTGCCGGGATTGAACGAACCGTAGCAGTTCTTCCATTTCCCGTGTACCGTAAGCAATTTGTCGGAAGCGTTGAGTATTCCTCCTTTTTCAAGAATAATGTGCCTGCATACTGCTGAATTATCGTTCAGTGTGGGACGGTATTGTCCCGGATTACCTGTTTTGAAAGGAATCACGGCATCCGAGAACTGCGTTGGGACTCCGGCCGACCAGTTTCCCGGATTGGTCCACTGGGTGCTGACCAGGCCCGTCCAGCGTGTTTCGTTGATGGTGGTGAATGACCATACCGAGCATCCTGAGGCTTCACCAGAACAATTGAGCGGTACTATTTTCCAGTAGTAAGTGGTGTTGACATTGAGACCACCCGTATTGTAAGTGCTTACATTCCCGATGTTGGCGCCGTTTACGATATTGGAGGGCGGGTTGTTGGTGCCGAAGGATAGCTTATAACTCAGAGCTTCCGGACTGGGTTGCCAGCTCAGGTTTACGCCCGAAGGCATCACATCGCTGGCTCCGGATAATGGATCCAGGTAGGTAGCGCAACTTACAGGAAGGGGGCAGATACAGGCTCCTGTGCCGTTGATGCCCGGTGCAGCAAGCGGTTGCTGAAGCGCAATGATGCTGCCTCCGAAAGGTCCGGTGACCTCAATACGCATTTCCGAGGGAAAAGAGCCGTCAGCTGTCCTGATCACATTAATGGCATCCGCTGTTCCGGCCCAGAAAGGAATACTGACCGGACCAGCCCCAGAAGCCAGTGTAATTCCTGAAAGAACGGGCGATCCGTTAACATTCACTGTTACCTCTCCTGAATTCCAGCCATCACCGTAAGTATCGGTGAGTATGATGTAATGGGTGCAGGGTTCATAGATCGTCCGGGTTCCCGCGGGATTAGTCACCGCGGGGATCTGGTTACCCACGCCTCCGCTGATAGTGACCTGTGTACACCTCGCATCGATCAGGTTCCCGATGGTGGCCGAAGAATAAATGTCGTAAACGATCCAGAAATAATTCGTTCCCGGCGCCAGGGTCTGGCTGCCGTTCATAATGATCGTTCCGCCTGCAGGAGTGGTGGTGCCGAAAAGAGTGGTGGTCCCGCAAACCGGGTTGTTTCCCGTATAATAAACATCAACATTTGTGATATCTGCCAGGTTGGTAGTGCCGGTCATATTGAACTGGACCTGGGTCAGGCTGAGCGGGGTGAGCTCACCGCTGGTAACGATCTGTATTCCGATCACCTCCGCATTGTTGGTTCCGATGGCCACCTTACTGGTATTGTTCTGTGTACAGGTGGTCGAAACATAAGTCATAGGTGTTCCGCAATAAGCAGCACCGTTGGTGCCGGGAGCGATCACCGGCTGATGAAGGGCGATCACAGTGCTTACCGGTCCGAGGACCTCCGCTCTCATTTCCGAGGGAAAAGAACCGTCGATCGTGCGCGTTACATTGATCGTTGAACCGCTCGCCGCCAGGAAGGTGGTGTCTGCCGGACCCGCCCCTGATGGCAGGCTCACATTGGAGATGACCGGAGCCCCGTCAACACTTACCGTAACGGCGCCTCCCGACCAGCCGTCACCGTAAGTATCCGTCAGGCGAAGGGTGTGGACGCAGGCCGCAGTGATCGTGCGGGTTCCGGTGGGGCTGGTCACAGAAGGGACACGCGTTCCGCCGGCTCCGCTCATGGTGATCTGTGTGCAGCGGGCATCAACCAGGTTGCCGACCGTGGCGCTTCCCGAAATGTCGTAAACAAGCCAGAAGTAGTTGGTTCCGTTCTGCAATACCTGTGAACCATTGACATTGCGTGTGCCTGCTCCGGGAGTAACCGATCCGAAAAGCGTGGCGGTTGAGAAAACAGAACTTGTTCCTGTATAATAAATATCAATACTTGTGACATCCGCCAGATTGGTCGTCCCTGTCATGTTCATCTGGAACTGCGTGGCATTAAAAGGACTGCCCGACCCGCTGGTGACGATCTGTATTCCGATGATCTCGGCATTCTGCGCTCCCACTCCAACGCCGGCAGTATTGTTTTGCGTGCATGTTGACGACACAAAGGCCATCGGGCTTCCGCAGTCACCCGTACCATTCACCCCCGGTGCCAGAGGTGGTTGCTGCAGGGGAATAATGGTGCCCGATACCCCGCTCACCTGTATACGCATTTCCGAGGGGAAACTGCCGTCGGCCGTACGCGTCACATTGATAACGTCGCCTGTGGACGCATAAAAAGTATAATTCACGGGGCCGCTTCCTGAAGCCAGGGTGATATTGCTCAGTTCGGGAGATCCGTTCACCGTAACTGTAACGTTTCCACCGTTCCAACCGTCCCCGTACGTATCTGTGAGACTAATGGTGTGTATGCATCCGGCGGGTGTGCCGAAATACAGGCGGGTATTCGGACGATAAGTCTGGGCGGCGCCTCCTGTGAGCGTGCAACCGGTTGACGCGTCGATGGCCCTGCCCCAGGTCATGTTCGCTGCAGTACTCGCATAAACGGTGGATGCACTGGTATAGGAGGTATTATCGAAACAGATCTCAAACAGTATATTGGATGTCCCGTCCCACGTAAAGGGAGTGGTCAGCATGATCATCTGCCAGCCGGTGGCCGGTACGGAATATGTGCCGCTGTAGACCGTAGTCCATCCTGCGGAGATAAAGCCTGTAACGGTAGTAGCAGCCGTATGCTGCATTTTGATATTGAAGCCGTTCATCACCTGCGTATAGGCCGTTACCACATTGAAGCCGATCTGCGTAATGTTCCCCGCTGTGGCTCCTGCGGCTGTGAGCTCCGCTGCTGTAATCAGAAAATCGACACGGCTGTCGTGATAATAAGTGTAGTAAGGATAACTGCTGGTGTTGGTACCACTCCCGATAGTGACGGCCTGTGCAAAGGCACCCGTTGACAGGGTCAGCGCGAAAAGACAGGATAAAATTTTACGCATAGGCTTAGGGTTGAAATACGTAGAGGCATATTCGGGGGGAAATGGTTGCCTGTGTTAATAAATGTTTAAATCAAAAGGTACGCAATTAAATATAACACGAGAAAAAATGTTTATTTGCTGATTGACAGCCAAATATAAAAACTTTTTTCCAGCTTAGCAAGAATATCATTATATTTTTATTAACAGGTGGAGGCGGGGTGAGCGGGTGAGGAATTGAATTGCTGGATTCATTTAGAGAAACTGCCATATTGGCATCTTAAATTTCTTCCGATCGGCCACTATGTCATATATATTTTTACTGCAGCATCTGTTCTAATTTTCTTCTAATATGTTATATTTCTGCTTTTTAGAAAATTTTTAGAAAATTTTCTTTTGATTTTTTCAATGGCCGGGCATACAACTTGACCGGGGCGGCAGGAATTAAAAAAATTAATCACAAATACTATCAGGAGGATAAAAAGATGAAACTTGTAAAATGGAACAACGACCCGGTATTTCCGGATTTATTCAGCAGGATTTTCACTGATGATTTCGACAATTACTTCGGTAAAAGGAATTGCGGTATGATGCCGGCTGCCAACGTAACTGAAAAGGAAGACGCCTTCTTGATCGAATTCGCCGTCCCGGGCATGCAAAAGGAAGACTTCAAGGTGCATGTCGAGAACAATGTGCTGAGCGTAAGCTCTGAGAAAGAGGTTTCAAAAGAAGAGAACGAACGCAATTACCCCCGCAGGGAATTTGCCTACTGATCCTTTACCCGCTCCTTCACTTTGCCAAAACCAGTTGACATGGAGCGCATTGATGCTACTTATGAGAACGGCATCCTGAAGGT
>CALGYY010000028.1 GCA_937934705.1 uncultured Bacteroidota bacterium | reverse complement strand
ATAAGGCCCTGATTTCCAATAAAAAAGAGAGGCTGCCCTTTTGAGACAGCCTCTTCTGATGATTCAAAAAACCAAAACACAAAGTATCAGATAACGCCCTGATCGATCATGGCGTGAGCCACCTTGAGGAAACCTGCAACATTGGCTCCTTTGACATAATTGACAAAACCGTCTCCGTCCTTACCATGCTTCACGCAGGCATTATGGATGTTGCACATAATCTCATGCAAACGCTTGTCAACCTCTTCGGCGCTCCAGCTGAGTTTCATTCCGTTCTGGGACATTTCGAGTCCTGAAGTGGCAACACCACCAGCATTGGAAGCTTTTCCGGGGGCGAAGAGAATCTTGTTTTCGAGGAAGATCTCGATGGCCTCAGGTGTGGAAGGCATATTGGCACCTTCGCTAACGCAGATGCAGCCATTCTTCACGAGGTTCTGGGCATCTTCCTTATTCAGTTCATTCTGGGTGGCGCAGGGAAGTGCGATATCACATTTCACTTCCCATGGACGTTTTCCCTGGATGAATTTGGCATTCGGGTATTCGTATGAATAGGGCTTCACGATATCCTGATTGGAAGCACGCAGTTCGAGCAGATAGTCGATCTTCTCTCCACTGATGCCATCCGGGTCATAAACATAACCGTCGGGGCCGGAAATGGTCACGCACTTGGCACCGAGCTGTGTGGCTTTGGTGATTGCGCCCCAGGCAACATTACCGAAACCGGATACACAAACAGTCTTGCCTTTGAAGTCCATACCACGGGTCTTCAGCATCTCCTGTGCGAAGTAAACATTACCAAAACCAGTTGCTTCCGGACGTACAAGACTTCCGCCCCAGTTCAGACCCTTGCCGGTAAGAACGCCCACATGCTCATGGGTGAGTTTTTTATACATTCCGAACATATAACCGATTTCCTTGCCGCCAACACCGATGTCGCCTGCGGGAACATCCATTTCAGGACCAATGATTTTCCAAAGTTCCATCATGAAGGACTGGCAGAAACGCATGATCTCGCGATCGGATTTTCCTTTGGGATCGAAATCGGATCCACCTTTGGCGCCGCCCATCGGAAGTGTCGTAAGACTATTCTTGAAGATCTGCTCGAAGCCCAGGAATTTCAAAATACTCAGGTTCACACTCGGGTGGAAACGGAGACCTCCCTTATAGGGACCAATGGCCTGGTTGAACTGCACCCTGTAACCGCGGTTCACATGTACTTCGCCCTTATCGTCGATCCAGGGAACCTTGAACATCAATACACGGTCCGGCTCCACAATACGCCCGATGATGCCGGCGGCTTCAATCTGCGGGTTCTCGTTCACCACTTCTTCAATGGATTCCAAAACTTCACGAACTGCCTGGAGATATTCAACTTCCCCCGGATTCTTCTTTTCCAGTTCGTTCATAATCTTATCTACGTTCATCACTTTAAAATTTAATGATTGATAATAAAAGGTGTCAATATGTGCTTCTTATATTCAGCATTGTTAGAAAAATAACAAAGCAAAAGTACATTATTTTTTTATTCCCGCATATAATGAAAAAAAAAGAAAAAATATTATAATTACTTATTATTCAATGCTTTAAGTGATATCTGAGTGCAAAATTCAGAGATCATTAACATTGACCCTTCAAAAATACGCTAATTTTTTATCAGAAAAACACTTAAGCGTTTCTATGAAATACGCCTAAAGTCGGCTAATACAATTCTTGACCGGGTTTAAAAACAACACCGATATTCTTTTTGCCGTCGATCTTAATGGTAAGGGGGCTGCTGAAGCGGATGTGAACCAGGTTTTCATCTTCGTATTCAGGTGTTATACTTCTCAGAAATGCGATATCGAAGAAGCCATCATCAATGTAAGTATTGATCGTAAAATAGCCCACTCCGAAAGAGGTCAGGTTTTGGAAGAAATGGGTTCCCTGACTGGGATCTATCCTGTAATTTTCGAGCCCTGATTCAATGATCAGCCTTGCGGCGCTGATCTGCGGCCATCTCACAGGAACGCCGAGCCATGGATCGCTGGATCCCCAGCGGCCGGGACCGAGAAGAATATAGTTTTCCCTGACAGAGAGAAAGGCTGTATTGATCCGCTCAAGTACTTCCGCAATTTGCGGGGTGTTTGCAGGATCAAAGGTGTCGGGTTTCACATAAATAATATCCCGTATGTCGTGTATGGTTCCGTTGCCCAGTGCAGAGTTGGAGTACAGTATCGTGTGCTCCCGTTTTACGTGCTGAAGGTTGATACTGACATCTTCCTTGCTATCGACAATGGGCCGGATCTGCAGGAAATTAAAGATCCTTGGCTGACCTTTGGGGACATCGAGGTTGACGGCAAACTCGATTTCAACGGGTGTATTCATTTCCTTTTGTCCTGTTTCGAGCAGGGTTTTAATGATGGCCGCCAGAGGGAAAGTTTCGTACTTGAGGATATTCGAAAAGGTAATGATCCTCTTGCCCTGGGAGGCCACACCATCCCTGATCATATTATTCTGCAGGTCGTAGGTGGAAGCCACAAAGCGGAGGCTCCCATCATCCTCCGCATCCTTAACAGGCAGGCGCAGGATGTTGACCCCATCGTCAATTGATGGGACAAAGGCATCCTCGTTCAGGTCCAGGGCATAGAAATACTTCTGTGTTTCACGCAGCGCCATATCAACGGATGAAAGCTGAATCACCTTTTGCGGATAGGAAGGAGAGAACCTGAGGGTGACACCACCGTCGACAATGAATTTACCCAGGCCGAAGGCAATGTTGACCACTCCGTCTTCTGGCTTTTCCGGATGGAGCGGATAAAAATTGATGGAACGGGCTACTCCCGAAATCGCTGGATAAAAACGATGACCGTACTGACGACCGCAGACCTCCTGGAGGATAATACCCATTTTTTCCTCGTCAATTACGTTGGAGGTGGCCGTCATATAAGCTTTGCTGTCGCTGAAAAAAACCGAGGCATAAACGCATTTGATGGCATAGCTGAGCTGCTCAATCATCTTGCGTTCATCAGCCAGGCGCGGGATCATGTAAGTGGAATATATGCCAGCGAAAGGCTGGTAATGACTATCCTCCAACAGGCTGGAAGAGCGTATGGCCAGGGGGTTGCGCACCACCGAGATGAAGGCCATCAGATCCTCATGTATCCTGAAAGGCAGTCGTCCCCTGATGAAAGCCTGCACAATCTCATCGTCCGATGCTCCGCTGAGAGCAATTTTATAGAGGTTATTTTCCTCCATGAATTCTGTAAAGACATCGGTGGTCAGCACTACCGTACGGGGAATGGTGATCAGCACATCTTCAAAGCGGTCGATGATGCGGTGGCGTTTCAGCAAGGAGCTGATGAAGGCCAGTCCTCTCGCCTTGCCGCCGAGGGAACCATTTCCGATACGGGCAAAGAAGATGTACTCATCGAAACTTTCTTTGTTGAATTCCGCGATAATTCCACGCCCCTTGATCATGCGGAAATTGGATATCGTATCAAACAAATACCGCTTGATCTCATCAATATCTGAAAAGTCTTCAGGTCTTACATATTTAAATATATCTCCAAGCTGAAAGAGTGCGCGGGCATTCAGCCATTTGGAGAAATGGTTACGGTCGATATGATAGCGAAACGCATCATCAGGGATCTCGAAAATCTTTTGCTGCAGGGTCTGAAGGTCATGGGCGCGATCGATTTCCGCGTGCGTCAGCGGATTCCTGAAAATGAAGTCGCCAAAGGCCATCTGCTCATTCATGAACTCCCTCAGTTCAAGCGAGAGGGTCTTGGAATATTTGTTAATGAAGCCCACCTTCAATTGCTGTGCAAGCGCCATGTTCTTATTGTCTGACGATTGTATCAGTATGGGCATAAAGGGATCGTCTCTGCTGACTTTCTCCACGAGTCTCACGCCGGCCTGGGTATCCATTACGCCATTTCGCGGATAACTCATATCGGTAATGATACCGAGAAGGTTATTCTTAAACTTCTCGTAATAGATGATGGCTTCCTCATATGTATTGGCGAGGATGATCTTGGGACGTCCCCTCATCCGGAGCATTTTCTGGTGCTCGTTCAAGGCCTCAGTCACAAATTCTTTCGACTGTTTAAAAATAATCTTGTAGAGATTGGGCAGATAACTGGAATAGAAACGAATGGAATCCTCCACGAGCAAGATGGCCTGCACACCCACTTCCTCTACGTCGAACTGCACATTCATTTTATCCTCCATCAGCTTGATGATGGCCAGGAGGATCTCTGCATTACCCAGCCAGCAGAACACATGGTCCACAGCGGCCATATTTTCATTCCCCAGCCTCAGGCTCACCTCCCTGGAAAAAGGGGTGAGCACCACAATGGGTTTCCTCGGGTATTTCGCTTTGATCTTTTTAGAAAGTTCAAAAGGATCACCCACGCTGAGCATGGTAATGATCAGGTCAATATTTTCTTTGTGAAGGATCTCAAAAGCTGCATCCGGAGTGGTGGCCTGTATGAAACGGGGCGGATAGCGGAGGTTCAGGGAAACGTATTCATTAAAGATCTGCTCATCGATGCGTCCGTCTTCTTCCAGCATGAAAGCGTCGTATGTACTGCATATCAGCAGCACATGATAGATGCGCTTTTGCATCAGGAGTTTGAAAGATGTATCCTGAAAATAATGCTTCCGGCTCTGGTTTCTCATCATCTGGCTCATGCGGATCTCCTTTCCTGATACAATATTAAGGATAATCTTCAGATCAGCAGTCGTTCGGCGCTTCGGGGTTCAGAAAGCCTGAACTTCACCAGGGCCAGTTCGGGCCCGTCCCAGGCGGCAGACATGCTGACCACTGAGCCGCTGATTTCCATCCACGCACCGGTGATGGATGAAGACTCGTGGATATGGCCGTGCAGGGTCACACAGGGCGACCTTTCGGCGATAAAACGCTGTATGGCGATACTGCCCACGTGCACATCCAGTGGGACGTGATCGAACATTTTTCCGTCGAGTGCTGCGCGGTCAAGCTTACTCTTATAAGGTGGTGAATGAAAAAGAAAAATGGCCGAAGACAAGTCCCTTCCAGATGTCATCCGCTCCAGATCCTGTTGTATGGTAGCGTACTCCGCTTCGTCCTGCGGAATGTCAATTGTTCTTTTCCCTTCCGTTGGCGGGATGCAACCCGGGTCCACAAAGCGGCTCACGTCGTAACGCTCCCAGTCTTTCAGCAGGAATGGAGTGGGCGGAACATAAGAATAGCCATAGATCTGCCAGGGACCGAAATCAAGGGATCTCATGTGAAGGTAATGCCAGTAGCCCTGCTCATCACCTTCCTGCGCCGATGTTTCGAAGCAGCGGGCATCATCATTTCCCAGTATCAGACCGATACAAGGATAGTCCTCCCCCATGCGTTGCCTGAGTTCGTCAAGCTGAGGCAGCAGGTACTCCAACAGAAAGTCGTCAAATTCCGAAACACGCGGATGGGGCAACAGATCTCCTCCCAGCAAAACCAAAGCAGGTTTTTCCCTGCTCACAGCCTCCATCAGATTCCTGTACCGGTCCTGTTTCCCGTGAAGGTCGCTGACAAAGAAGCAGAGGTCGTTCGCTGTTTTCATTCTTTCGTCTTATGAGGTTCCATCTTTGTTGATCATTCGCCAGATGTAATACACGGGGATCCCGATGAGCACAATGATGAGTCCGGGCCAGGTATACTGGGGTTTATATACAAGCAGGATGGCCATGATCAGCAGGGCCAGAAGAATATACAAGGCCGGAAAAACCGGATACCCAAATGCTTTGTAGGGGCGTTCCGCATCCGGACGCTTTTTCCGAAGAATGAAGATCCCCAAAATGGTCATGGTATAAAAGATCAGAACGGCAAAGATGACATAATCCAGCAACTGTCCATAGGTGCCCGACAGGCAGAGCAGCGACGCCCAAACGGCCTGAACCCAGAGTCCTGTGGCAGGAACTCCTTTGCTGTTCAAACGACCTGCAGCTTTAAAGAACAGCCCATCATTCGACATGGCATAATATACCCGGGCCCCTGAAAGTATCAATCCGTTATTGCAGCCGAATGTTGAAACAACCACAAATACAGCCATGATCAAAGCGGC
>CALGYY010000027.1 GCA_937934705.1 uncultured Bacteroidota bacterium | reverse complement strand
ACCGGAATTGAATGTCTCGCTCTTCAGCGTATTGACAATACAGCACCGGAGCAATCCTCCGTCATTCAGTTTCGTTATGCCGTCAATAGCTGGGTCAGGGGAGTGGAATCGGTCAATACCACCTTTGCCCACATTGAGGCGGAGTGGTCCTCCAATCTCAGTGTAAGCGGTTCATATCTCCATCATGCGTTCGATTACGGAGAGAACGGAAGGGCCTATGGGATCATGCTGCACTTTTCAAGCGGGGAATGTCGGGTTGAGGATAATATCCTTGAACACCTCCGACATTCCATGATCGTTCAGGCCGGGGCCAACGGCAATGTTTTCGCGTTCAATTATTCACTCGATCCCTGGTGGTCGTCACTCCCTTCAAATTCGGCCGGAGATATGGTCCTGCACGGAAACTATGTTTTCCTGAATCTCTTTGAACAGAATATCTGCAGGAACATTGTGATCGATGATTCTCATGGTCCCAATGGCCCATACAATACCTTCTTCAGAAACCGGGCTGAAGGTTATGGCATCTTTTTCAGCGCTGCCAACTCGCCTGAGCAGAACCTGGTCGGAAATGATATCTCCAACACCTCCTTTCCTTACAGCCTGGTTAATTACACGATACTGGGAAGCGGTCACCTGAAATACGGCAACAACAACAAGGGGACAATAGATCCGGTTGGTACGCAGAACCTGGCTGATGTCAGTTATGCTTACCTCCAGCCACCGCCATTCGTTCCTCTGTTGCAGTGGGCAGCGATCGGAACACCCAATGTGATGGGTTCCGCCTCAAATCCGGCGCGTGATCGCTACCTTTCAGGGAACCTGTTCAACGGGGTTTGCGGACCGCTCGTTGTGGATGTCGGTAATGAAATTCTTAAGCCCGGAACTTTCAGTGTTTTTCCAAATCCCTTCAGGGGGGAGTTGAATATTGAATGTGAAGAGGAGATAGCCCGGATCATCATTGCCGATCCTTCGGGGAAAGTCATGCTGATGACCGCATATAACGGAAGAAAAGTTACGATGAATACCCGCCACTGGGCAGGCGGATGGTACGTGGTGAATGTGGTCAGCAAAACGGAGCGCTTGTTCCGGGAAACTGTATTTTGCCTGAATTGAAATTTCTTTGTGGAATTTCTGCCGGAAATGCTCCTGCCGCGCTTCCGTTTTTAAAAGAAGCCCGGGAAGGCATCCGCATCCGTTGAAAATTGGTATTTTTACAAAAAACTATGTCCCGTCTCACTTTTGTCAATCAAATTTTATCATCATGAAAATTCGCCTCAGAATCCTCTGCGTCCTGGTGATGATTGCCTCAATGGCAACTCATGCCGGGGCGATGATGCCGAATCACTCATTCAACAATAACATGGAAAACACTTATCCTCCGAAGGATTACGAAAAAGAATGGAAGAAGGCCGATTCGCTGATCTCCAAAGGATTGCCCCAGTCTGCACTGGAAGTAGTTCAGATCATTTACCGCGATGCAAAAAGCAGCGGCAACGATCCGCAATTCCTCAAAGCGGTCCTGTATAAACTCCGGCTGGAGTCAGATTATCAGGAAGATTATATGGTTCGCTCTATTGATACGCTGCTTCTGGAGATCAAACCAGCCAAAGGCAACATCCGGGCAATCATGCACTCCATGCTTGCGGAAATGTACTGGGCCTATTACCAGTCGAACCGCAACAACTTTCTGACGCGTTCCCAAACCATCGGTTTTAAACAGGAAGATATTCATACCTGGGATGCCCGAAAGATCATCGCAGAGGTGATCAGTCACTACAGGCAATCCCTGGAAAACCCGGCCTCCCTTCAGGCCGTCAGGCTTGATGATTTTGACCCCATCCTTTACGTTTACGACGGATCAAAAAATGTCAGGCCAACACTCTATGATTTTCTGGCCCACCGTGCGATCGATTTTTTCAGTAATTCGGAATCTGGCCTGACCCAACCTTCTGAAAAGTTCGAATTGCGCGAAGATGAGTATCTCGCTTCCACACAGGATTTCATCGCCTTTAAGGTTTCCACTTCGGATACCTTTTCGCTGAAGTACTATGCTGTTCAGCTCTTCAGGGATCTGGTGGCTTTTCATATCAAGGACCAGGACCCAAAAGCCCTCATCGATGCCGAGATCAAGCGTCTGAAGTTTTGCTACAAGAACTCATTATCCCTGCAGAAAGACAGTCTCTATGTCAAAACCCTTATTCAACTGGACAAGAAATTCAAATCCTCACCGGCCTCCACTGAGCTGAGCTTTGAGATCGCCTCATATTTTTTCTCCATGGCATCCAAATACAGACCTTTGGGAGGTGATGAATATAAGTGGGATTACAAAACCGCGATGGATTATTGTCAGCAGGCGGTCAGCCGCTTTCCCGACAGTTATGGTGCGCAGAACTGCGTTTATCTTATGGAGCAGATCAGGCAACAGAGTCTGACCCTGACAGTGGAGGCGGCAAATGTTCCCGGAAAGGCCTTCAGGGCCCTGGCAGATTATCGCAACACCGGAGAAATCTATCTGCGCCTGATCCGGCTCGACCCCGATAAAAACCGCAAGCTTCTTGAGAAAAGTAATTATGAGCAACTGGCCGAAGCTTACAAAGGCATGAAACCTCTGAAAGAGTGGAGTGTGAAACTGCCTGATGATGGTGACTTTCAGGCACATTCTGCTGAAATTGCCATCCCCGCGCAAGACGCCGGTCTTTATCTCATCCTGGCCTCAGGCAACAAAGAGTTTTCATTTATTGACAAACAGCTTTCCTGGGCCTCGTGCTGGGTGACACGCATCAGTTTTGTTAACAGGCAGAAAGAAAAGGGCGCCATGGATTTTTACCTTGTGGACCGCGAAACCGGTGAGGCCCTTAAGGGTGTGAAAGCCATGACATATACCAGGGATTACAATTATACTTCACGCGAGTATGAATATAACAAATGGAAAGATTTTCAGAGTGATGAGAACGGTTACTTCGGGATACCGGCCAATCTGAGTAAAAGTTATGAATACAAATACTTCTATGCTGATTTTGAGCTGGGCAACGACCGCTATTCATCCAATTCATATTTCTATCAATACCCTTATTATGAGCAGGAAGAGAAGGCAACACTGGTGTCGTATTATTTCCTTGACAGGGCGATTTACAGGCCGGGACAAACCATTTATTTCAAAGGGATACTTCTGAAGAAAAGTGAAGGTCAGTATGTGATCATGCCCAATCATTCCACCACGGTTACCTTTTATGATGTCAATTACCAGAAAGTCGCAGAGCTTTATATGATGTCTAATGAGTACGGTACTTTCCATGGCTCATTTACAGCTCCTTCCAGCGGGCTGACGGGACAAATGAGCCTGGGGGATGATTATGGCAAAGCCTGGTTCTCGGTTGAAGAGTACAAACGACCGAAATTCGAGGTGGAATTTCTTCCGGTGAAAGGTACTTACAAACTGGGTGAAAAGGTGACCGTTACCGGGCAGGCAAAGGCTTATGCCGGTAATGCGGTGGATGGTGCAAATGTGAAATACAGGGTTGTTCGCAACGGAAGATTTCCTTATTGGGGACTCTGGTGGGGTTACTATTGTCCGACTTCCCCGCAGATGGAAATCCTGAACGGGGAAATGATCACTGACGATGACGGGCGCTTCAGTATTGATTTCACGGCAATTCCGGATCTGTCAGTCGGCAGTCAGTACAAACCGGTATTCGACTATACAGTTTATGCCGATGTAACCGATATCAATGGAGAGACCCATTCCTCCCAGATTTATGTGACTGTGGGGTACACCGCGTTAAATGTCAGTGTTTATGTCCCGGCAACGGTTAACAAAACCGAGGAACAGGAATTCAATGTGTATACCACCAACTACGCGGGGGTTACGGAACATTCAGATGTACAGGTGAAGATCTGGGCGCTGAAACAGCCCGGCAGAATTTTCCGGGAGCGTCTTTGGGCCCAGCCCGACCGCTACACCTTGAGTGCGGAAGAATACCGTGAGCTTTTCCCCCTGGATCTCTATGCTGATGAAAACAGCATTTATAAATGGGATAAGGGTGATCTGGTATTTGAAGAAAGTTTCAATACAGGGAAAGACTCGGTGATCGAACCACGCATGCAGAAGTGGGAACCGGGAACCTATATGCTGATCATTTCGGCCAAAGACAAATACGGTA
This sequence comes from uncultured Bacteroidota bacterium, assembly GCA_937934705.1. Classification (GTDB taxonomy): domain Bacteria; phylum Bacteroidota; class Bacteroidia; order Bacteroidales; family CAIWKO01; genus CALGYY01. Next base: position 6,791 of record CALGYY010000027.1, on the reverse strand, counting down.
CTGATGTGGAGTCCCGTTCATATTTCACGGTCTACGGTCCCGATGAGCAAAAGATCCCCCTGCAGTCCACCGCATGGTTTGCCGATGTGAAGTCCTACCTCGAACCCGGTGAGACGGCTGCCTTCCTTTTCGGCACAAGGGAGAATGATCTGCGTCTGCTTTACGAAATTGAGTTCGACGGGCAGATCGTTGAAAAGCAGTGGCTCAGAATGAGTGATGAAATGAAACGCTTTGAAATTCCGATTACCGAACAGCATCGCGGAAACCTGATGGTTCATCTGATGCTTGTAAAGGATAACCGTTGCTGGAAATACGATCATACGATCACAGTACCTTATACCAACATGCAACTGGAGCTTGAGTTTGAAACCTTCCGCGATAAACTTCAGCCGGGGCAGAAAGAGGAATGGCGCATGACCGTTAAAGGGATGAAAGGCGATAAGGTTGCGGCTGAAATACTCGCAGCCATGTACGATGCTTCTCTGGATGCGTACAGGGCCAACTACTGGTACCTGAATATTCTGAACTACCGTTGGTCCAGCCTGTATTGGAACAGCGATCAGTCGTTCGCCAGAAAAACCTCAGACAGTTACACTAAGATAGTCACTGAAAAAGCCAGGATGAAATATCGTGAATATGATTATCTGAACTGGTTTGGCTATGTTTTCTATAACTATTATAATTATGGTTATAAATATGCTTCCACGGGGCGTACAATGGAGGGTGCTGATTTCGAGGCGGACTATTTTGTTGCCCAGGATGCGGTTTCCCGGGAAGAATCACCGATGCCGCCCAGCACTGTCGCGGGCCTGGGAGCGATGGAAACCAGCACTACCGTTCCCATGGCCGGTGAAATGCAGAATCAGGACGGCAGAACGGACAATGGTGTTTCCGGAGGCGGTCAGGTTCAGGTGAGAAAGAATTTCAACGAGACGGCTTTCTTTTATCCTCAGCTGATGACGAATGAAAAAGGGGAGGTGGTGATTAGTTTCACGATTCCTGAAGCGTTGACGCGCTGGAAGTTCATGGCACTGGCGCATACCAAGGACCTGAAGACGGGTCAGATCCAGAAAGAGGTGGTCACGCAGAAAGAGCTGATGGTGGTGCCCAACGCGCCCCGCTTCTTCCGTGAGAACGACAAGATCTTTTTCAGTGCAAAAATCTCCAATATATCTGACAAGGATCTGAGCGGTGAAGCGGTTCTTCATTTCTTCGATGCCACTACCATGAAGCCCCTGGATGAAAAGATGGGACTGAAAGAATTTGCAAAGGCATTCAGTCTGCAGGCGGGAAAGAGTGATGTGATATTTTGGGAGGTGGGCATTCCTGAAGGTGTCGGGGCGATCACGTACCGCATCACTGCAAAGGCAGGCAGCTTTGGCGACGGTGAGGAAATGGCCATACCTGTGCTGACCAATCGCATGCTGGTGACCGAAAGCCTTCCCCTGCCCATCAACGGACGGCAAAGCAAAGAGTTTCACTTCACAAAACTGGAACAGTCGGGAACTTCATCCACTTTACGCCAGCATAAACTCACACTGGAATTCTCGTCAAATCCGGCATGGTATGCCGTTCAGGCACTGCCTTATCTGATGGAGTATCCTTATGAATGTTCTGAGCAGGTTTTCAACCGCTTTTATGCCAACAGCATTGCAGCCCACGTGGCCAATTCATCCCCGCGAATCAAACAGGTTTTTGATGCGTGGAAGAATTTTACCCCCGATGCCTTATTATCGAACCTGGAAAAGAACCAGGACCTCAAGAATGTCCTGCTTGAAGAAACCCCCTGGGTGCTTGAAGCCAAAAATGAAAGTGAGCGCAAACAACGTGTGGCCTTGCTTTTCGATCTTAACCGCATGAGCGATGAACTGGAGCGCAGCCTGACCAAACTCGAAAAGAAGCAAACCTCCAACGGAGGATGGGCCTGGTTTGATGGTATGCCTGACGATCGCTATATCACGCAGTATATCGTTACCGGCTTCGGTCATCTTGATCACCTGGGAATCAAACGCATCAGAGACCATGCAAAGACCTGGGGCATGGTTCATAAGGCCGTGAAGTATCTGGATGACCGGATCAGGGAAGATTACGATGATATCAGGAAGTATTATCCGAAGTATAAAGAGGAGCAGCACATAGGATACACACAGGTTCAATATTTATATGCCCGGAGTTATTTCACGGATGTTGAGATCAACGCATCCAACCAGGAAGCCGTCGATTATTTCAAGGCTCAGGCTGCAAAGTACTGGACCGGGTTCAACCGCTATTGCCAGGGGATGATCGCCCTCGGTTTGCATCGCTTCAGCAATGCGGCGGTTCCCGCGGATATTATTAAGTCATTAAAGGAAACTGCCCTGCACAATGAAGAAATGGGCATGTATTGGCGCGATATGAGCGGAGGGTACTACTGGTATCAGGCCCCGATTGAAACCCAGGCCCTGCTGATCGAATGTTTTGATGAAGTGGCCAATGATCAGGTGGCAGTTGAAGAGATGAAGATATGGCTGCTGAAGCAGAAGCAGACCCAGGACTGGAAAACCACCAAAGCTACGGCAGAGGCCTGTTATGCACTGCTTTTGAAAGGAACGGATGTGCTGGCCGGCACAAAACTCGTGGATATCGAAATGGGTACCCTGATGATTGATCCGTATAAGATTGATGATGTTAAAGTGGAAGCCGGCACGGGATATTTTAAGACTTCATGGTCGGGCGGTGACGTGAAGCCGGAGATGGGTCATATCAAAGTGAAGAAATCAGATGATGGCGTCGCCTGGGGGGCCGTTTACTGGCAGTATTTTGAACAACTGGATAAAATCACTCCTGCCGAGACTCCGCTGAAACTGGAGAAGAAGCTTTTCAGAACGCTGAATACACCTACTGGTCCGGTGATTGAACCGGTAACAGAAAATACCCGCTTGAAAGTGGGCGATAAACTCAAGGTGAGGATTGAGCTGCGGGTGGATCGTGATATGGAATATGTTCACATGAAAGACATGCGTGCATCCGGATTTGAACCCACCAATGTAATATCGAAGTATAAATATCAGGACGGGCTGGGCTACTATGAGAGCACGCGCGATGCGGCCACCAACTTCTTTTTCAGCTGGCTGCCCAAAGGGACCTATGTTTTTGAGTATCCCATGTTTGTAACCCATAAGGGTGACTTTTCCAACGGTGTAACCACTATTCAGTGCATGTACGCTCCTGAATTCAGTTCACATTCGGAAGGGATACGGGTCAGGGTAGAGGAATAGAAGCGCTTTTCACAGGAGAGGGTGCATGAACAGCAAACGCTCCTGTGAGCATCATTCTTTTCCGGAATGTGTGCAGCGGTCTTCCTTCATGAAGGGATACCTGAAATCAACCGGCGGTATCAGGGTCTCCTTGATCGTGCGGGGATTGGTCCACCGCAACAGATTCAGGTAACTGCCCGATTTGTCGTTGGTTCCGCTGGCCCTCGAACCTCCGAAAGGTTGCTGACCGACTACTGCGCCTGTGGGTTTGTCATTGATGTAGAAATTCCCGGCGGCATATTTCAATGTACGGCACGCGTGGATGACTGCATCCCGGTCAGCAGAGAAAACAGAACCGGTCAGCGCATAAGGCGAGGTCTGATCACAGATCCGGAGGGTTTCCGCGAAGTCCTTGTCTTTGTAAACGTAAATACTCAGAACGGGACCAAAAATCTCCTCCTCCATGGTGATGAAATGCGGATTCGTGGTCTTAATCACCGTGGGTTGGATGAAGTACCCTGTACGATTGTCACCTTTTCCTCCTGCAATCACTGAAGCTTCGCTGCTGTTGGAAGCTTTTCCGATGTAATCCATGATACGGTCATAAGCTTTCTGATCGATAACCGCATTCACAAAATTGCTGAAATCCCTTACGTCACCGGTTTTAACTTCATTCAACATGTCAAGCATCCGACTTTGTATTCCGGGCCAGAGCGATTCAGGAATATAGGCCCTGGAGGCCGCAGAACACTTTTGTCCCTGGTACTCAAAAGCACCCCGGACCAAAGCGGTGGAAACTTCTTCCACACCGGCCGACGGATGGACCATCACGAAGTCCTTCCCACCGGTTTCTCCCACCAGTTTCGGGTAAGAACGGTAATTTCCCATCTGACCGGCCACCGATTTCCAAAGATGGTTAAACGTTGATGTGCTTCCGGTGAAATGTATACCGGCCATCATCGGATCCGCCAGTACGGTATCACCAATCAATGGGCCGGGACCGGGAATAAAATTGATGACCCCGGCGGGCAGACCGGCTTCCCTGAAGATCTGCATCAGAAGATAGTTCGACAGAACCGCCGTGCCTGCCGGTTTCCAGACCAGGGTGTTTCCCATCAAAGCCGGGGCAAGATTCAGATTGGAAGCGATAGCCGTAAAGTTGAAAGGTGTCAGAGCGAAGACAAAGCCTTCCAGCGGTCGGTATTCCACACGGTTGATGATACCCGGTTCACTGAAAGGCTGCTCATGATAAATTTCCGACACATAATGGGCGTTAAAACGGATGAAATCGGCCGTTTCACAGGCCGCATCAATCTCCGCCTGATAGGCATTCTTGCTCTGTCCCAGCATCGTGGCCGCATTGATCAAAGGCCGGTACTTTTTCGACAGCAGATCGGCGATCTTCAGGGTGATGCTTAATCGCTCCACCCATGAGAAGGATTCCCAGATAAAACGGGCCTCCGATGCGGCCTTTATGGCCCTGCGGATCTCCTCAGGACCAGCCATATGATAATTCGCCAGCACATGGTGATGATCATGCGGCATAAGCACCTGTGATGTTTTTCCCGTACGTACTTCCTCTCCGCCGATAATCAGAGGAATATCCATAACTTCTCCCGATAAGCGGTCTAACTCTTTCTGAAGTTTTTTGCGCTCCGGAGTCCCCGGAAAATAAGTTAAAACCGCCTCATTTTGGGGCTTACCGTAATGAAAACTCGCATTATTCATAAGATAATCCTTTGTTCTTGTATCAGTAATTTAGAACAAATATAAATAAAAATTCTGAAATGGCAAATTCCAGTCATCAGACTTACTCTCTGAACCGGAATTAATTCTTGATCATCAGGCTTCTGAGAGGTCCCTCCGGGCTTTCCACCTCAAGCATGAAAATTCCGGATCCGTTATAGTTCAGGTCAATTTCATTGCGCCATGACAAGCCATCCGTAATCACCCTTCCTCTCAGGTCGAGAATGCGGTATCTGAAAGGCGTCGGGAGCTTCCCCTCCAGGATAATCCTGTCGGTTGCAGGATTGGGAAATACCCTGAAGCCTGATTCCGCATACTGTTCGCCGAAAGAGGCTACCGGCTGATCGATTGCCAGAACTTCAAGATCGTCGAAATAAAAGCCATCGCCTGTGGTATAGTTGTCACTGATCAGCGTAAAGCGCAATTTGATCACGGAACCGGTATAATCGGACAGATCAATCTCTTCGGCGACCCATGTATTTTGGGTGGCATCGTAGAGAGGCGCATTCAGGATCTGATCTGCCGTGCCTGGGTTCATGTATTTCCCGCAGAGCGCTGTCCAGCTTGTCCCCCCGTCGGTGGATATCTTAAGCTGGACATAATCATAGTTGTTTTCCAGATCCCATTTGGCCATGAAATTCAGCTGGGCATAAATCTTCTGACTCAGGTCAATGGTGGAGCTCAGCGTGATGGACTTATTCTGAAAGTTGCCGTAGTTACCCGACGGAGAATCGGTAATGGAAGACGGGGGTGAATAGTACTGACTGCTGCTCGTGCCCCATCCTACGGCCGTCCAGTTGGTGGTATTGCTGCAGGCATCTGAGAATACGACCGTTGGCGTGCCATAAACCTTGCGCAGGGTATCATCTGTGACGTACAGTCCGTTATCGGTCCTCATGATAAATATTACCTCATCCCCCTGTTGTATCCAGGGCTGCAGAGCGTAAGTGATACTGTCGCTGAGGATCTGAAGCATTGCAGGACTTGTAAAGACTTTGGGTGATCCTGTGCTGAGGATATTGGAGCTCACCGGGATCAATGATACAGTGAAAGAGGCGTTCTGCATCCCCAGACGCTGAAAACTGAAGGGCAGATAACCGGCCTGTTGCTCCAGTAGGTTTGCGTGGAGATCTTTCACAGCCGCATAACGACCGGCAAAGCGTGCTACATAAAGATTCTGTTCAATATTGACCTTCGAAATATCCTCGATACGATTGGCTGCAGGCCAGAAGCCATCAGTGGCATCACCCGCCTCGGGGGACCAGGCCATGATTTTATTTTTTGTGGATTGCTCACCGTAGAACCAGTCCACCGAGCCTCCGTTGGCCACATAGCCCAGGGTCTGATACACCGTTCCTGCCAGATAGCCATTGCTTGCTGACATCAGGCCCGAAGTTGCTTCGTATAACACAGAATCCGGAGTGAGCGGACTGGTCTCGTAGCACCATGGAATGATCAGGTAGTTGCCAAAGCAATGATAATCTATCGCGCTCGCAAAATCCCTGTCTTCACAAAACCATTTCATGATTTGTGTCTCCGGTTCCGAGAAAGCCGAAGATCCCCTGTAGGTTTCATCAGCGGCGACAGGCGACGAACCTGTATTGTCGTACCCCCACATGTAACCGTAGTTCCGGTTCAGGTCAACCCCGTAACTTCCTCCGTTGTTCCGCCGGTTCTTGCGCCATTGTCCCCCTCCGGAAGGATTGGTTTGAGCGTTATATACGTACCCGTCGGGATTGACGCAGGGGACAAAATACATTTCAAGGTTATTGATGAGACTGGTGATTTCTGCATTCGTTCCGTAGTTCT